>PLXU01000091.1 GCA_003151555.1 Acidimicrobiaceae bacterium
GGCGCCACGGTTCGGTGGTGAGTTCCTGGTTGGTCGACCTGACGGCCGACGCCCTGGCCCGTTCGCCGGGGTTGGACGACTTCTCCGGGCGAGTCTCTGATTCGGGTGAGGGCCGCTGGACAGTCGAGGCGGCCATCGATGAATCGGTGCCGGCGCCGGTCATCAGCGCCGCGTTGTGGCAGCGTTACGAATCGCGCGGCCTGGGTGAGTTCACGGCCAAGGTCCTCTCGGCCATGCGCTCGGAGTTCGGCGGGCACGTCGAGAAACCCAGCTAGATGCGCCACCAGCTTCGCGAGTTCGCCGACGACGCGGCGCTGGCGCGCGCGGCGGCCGCCTTCGTGGCCCAGCGCGCTGTCGAGGCCGTGGCCGCCAAGGGCTCGTTCGCCTTCGCCGTCAGCGGAGGGCGCACGCCGTGGGCGATGTTCGCCGAGCTGGCCTCTGGCCACATGCCCTGGCCCGAGACAATCATTTTCCAAGTAGACGAACGGGTCGCGCCCGACGGCGACGACAGTCGCAACCTCACCAACCTGGTGCGCAGCCTCGGCGCCGCCCGCCCCACAATCAAGCCGATGCCCGTGAACGACGCCAACCTTGATCTGGCCGCTGACCAGTATGCAGCATTGTTACCCGAGCGCTTCGACCTGGTGCACCTGGGGCTCGGTCCCGACGGCCACACCGCCTCGCTGGTGCCGGGCGACCCGGTGTTGGACGTCAGCGACCGCTTGGTCGCGCTGACCAGTCCCTACCAGGGACAGCGACGAATGACCATGACCTACCCGGCGCTCGCGCGCGCCGACCAGGTCCTGTGGCTGATCACCGGCGCCGACAAGCGCGAGCCCCTGGCCCAGCTCGTGGCCGGCGACACGTCCATACCGGCGGGCCGGGTCGAGGCGGGCCGTTCGCTCATCCTGGCCGACAAGGCGGCGACGTAGCGATGGCCGTCGAAGAGGAGAAACGCCTGGCCAGTGAAGCCGCCGCGCAACTAGTAGAAGCGGGCATGCGCGTGGGACTCGGCACCGGCACGACCGTGACCTACCTGCTGGCCGCACTGGCCGAGCAGTCCGTCGACGCCATCTACGTCGCCACNNTTCGACCACGTGGGTCAACTGGACCTCGCCATCGACGGGGCCGATCAGATCAGCGCCGACGGTTGGCTCATCAAGGGCGGCGGCGGCGCGCACACCAGGGAGAAGATTGTCGCCGCCTCGGCGCAACGTTTCGTGGTGATCGCCGATTCCTCCAAACTCGTCGATACCCTGCACCCCCCGGTGCCGCTCGAACTCTTGGCCTTCGGCATCGACGCCACGCTGCGCCATCTCAGTCCCACCACGCTGCGCGACGTCCCCCCGAGCCCCGACGGCGGACTCATCGCCGACTACCACGGCGACGTGGGCGACCCCGAACAACTCGCGCGCTGGTTGGCCGACACGCCGGGCGTGCTGGGCCACGGACTCTTCAACCCGCAAATGGTCAGCGACGTGCTGATCGGCGTCGGCGGTACTGTGCAACGATCCACGAGGAGGTAAAAAATGAGTTCCCACCCGCAACACCCCGAGTCGCAGATCCCCGACAACCACGTCATCGTGCTCTTCGGCTCCACCGGCGACCTGGCCAAGAGAAAGATTCTGCCGGGCCTCTTCCACCTGGCCAACGCCGGCTTGATGCCCAAAAGGTACCGCATCATTGCCTCGGCCCCCACCGGTCACGGATCGACCACCGAGCAGTTCCGCGAATACGCCCGTGACGCGGTGCTGCAGTTCGGTTCCAACAAGCCCCAGGGCAAGCTCTGGGACCAGTTCCACGAATCGCTCTCCTTCGCCATTGCCGATGACAACGATCCCGAGGGTCTGCCCAAGGCCGTTGCCGACGCCGAGGCGGAGATCGGCGGCGAGGTGAGGCGCCTCTACCACATGGCCGTACCGCCCAACGCGCTGGAGCCGCTGGTGGAGATGCTCGGGTCGTGCGGTCTCAACGAGAACGCGCGGATCATCTGTGAGAAGCCCTTCGGCGTGGACCTCGCCTCGGCCCAGGAACTCAACCGGGTCATCATTGCTAACTTCGAAGAAACCCAGGTCTTTCGCATCGACCACTTCCTGGGCAAGGAGTCGATCGACAACATCCTGGCCCTGCGATTCGCGAACCGGATGTTCGAGCCACTGTGGAATCGCGATCACGTCTGCTTCGTGCAGATCGACGTGCCCGAAATGATCTCCATTGAGGACCGCGGCGCGTTCTACGAAGAGACCGGGGCCTTTCGCGACATGGTCGTGAGCCACCTCTTCCAGGTGCTCGGCTTCATCGCCATGGAACAGCCCACCAGTCTGGAGGCCGCGCCGCTGCGCAATGAGGTGCACAAGGTCTTCGAGACGCTCAGACCCATCGATCCCAAGCACGTCGTGCGCGGCCAGTACAAGGGGTACCGACAGGAAAAGGGCGTGGCCGCCGATTCGCAGACCGAGACCTTCGTCGCGCTGCGCGCCGAGGTGGATAACACCCGCTGGAAGGGCGTGCCCTTCTATTTGCGCACCGGCAAGTGCCTGGCTCAGAGCCGCCAGGTCATCACCATTGGCTTCGACGAGCCGGTCATGCGGCTTTTTCCCAAGAGCCACCACGCGCCCAAGTGGCGCGGCAACAAGCTGGAGGTGGACTTCGCGGACCCGGGATCGATCCACGCGCACTTCATGACCAAGGAGCCGGGACCCCAGATGCTCTTGGAACCGGCCGAGATGACCTTCCACTACAAGGACTCCTTCCAGGAGGCCAATAACTTGGAGGCCTACGAGCATTTGATCCTCGAGGCCATGCTGGGCAACCGGGCACTCTTCACGCGATCCGACGGCATCGAGCGGCTCTGGGAAGTGGCCGCGCCGTTGCTCGAGAACCCGCTACCGGTGCAGTCCTACGCCAAGGGCTCCTGGGGACCGGACTCGATCGAGGACGTCATCTCGCCCAACGAATGGGCGCTGCCCGAATGAGCTCACCGATCAAACTGCTGCTGAGCGACGTCGACGGGACCCTGGTCACCCACGAGAAGGTGTTGACGCACGGCGCCATAACGGCCGTGCAACAATTGCGCGACGCGGACATCCTCTTCGCCCTCACCAGCGCCCGCCCGCCCCAGGGCCTGGCCATGTTCGTCGAACCCCTGGGCCTCACCACGCCGCTGGCCGGCTTTAACGGTGGCTTGATCACCGACACCGACTTTGGTGTCCTCGAAGAAACAACGATCGACGATTCCCTAAGCGCGGGAATCGTCGAGTTGCTCACGTCGCACGGACTGTCGGTGTGGGTCTACCAGGGGGCCGACTGGTACGTGCTGGACATGGACGGGCCCCACGTCGCGCGCGAATCCAAAACCTGTCAGTGCGAACCGGCGGTCGTCAGGAACTTCAACCACGTCGAAACCAACGTGGCCAAGATCGTCGGGGTGAGCGACGACCCCGTGGCCTGCGCGAGCGCCAGCGCGGCCATGCACGAACAGTTCGCCATGCGGGTACTGGCCACGCGATCGCAGCCCTACTACGTCGACGTCACCCACCCCGACGCCAACAAGGGCAACGTGGTCAAGTACCTGTCGCGGCGCTACGACGTCGCGACGTCGCAGATCGCCACCATCGGCGACATGGACAACGACCTCTCCATGTTCGCCGTCTCCGGCCTGAGTGTCGCCATGGGCGACTCGAGCGACGAGGTGAAGGCGGCGGCGCTCGAAGTGACCACGTCCAACGAGGACGAGGGCTTCGCCAACGCCGTCAGCAAGTTCATCCTGCCCTCGTAGGGACAGCGGTCAGCTCGTCAGGGCCTGAAGAACTGGCCGATCATGAGGGCGGCCTGCTCGGCCGGGACCGCCGGCGCGAAGAGGAAGCCCTGTCCGAACTCACAACCGAGTCGCTGCAGTCGCTCGAGCTGGACGCTCGTCTCGATACCCTCGGCCAACATCGTCATGTCGAGCTTCTCGCCGAGCATGACGATTGCCTCGAGTAGCGAGTCGTTGCGCAGGCTCGAAACGGCCGGCGAGACGAAGGACTGGTCGATCTTGATGATCTTGGGGTGGGTGAGCGCGAGGTACGAGAGCGAGGAGTANNGAGTAGCCGGTGCCGAAGTCATCCAGGGCGAAGCTCACGCCCAGCTGCGTCAGGTCCTCCATGACGCTCAAGGTCTCGGCGACGTAGAGCAGGGTCACGCTCTCGGTGATCTCGATGATCAATCGCTCGGGGGCCAGTTGGCTGGCGCGCAACTCGGTTTCGACCAACTTGACCAGGTTCGGGTCGCGGAACTGATGAGCCGAAAGGTTGACCGTCACGTACGCGCCGGCGCCGTGGGCGTCGCTCGGCCAGCTGCTGGCCGTCTTCAACGACTCGTGCAGGGCGAAGACGCCCAATTCCAGGATGAGATCGCTCTGCTCGGCCAAGGGGATGAACACCGCCGGGGGCACGGCACCGCGTTCGGGGTGTTGCCAGCGCATCAACGCTTCGAAACCAACCACCCCGTTGGTCGCGAGGTCGATGATCGGCTGGTAGTGCATCGAGATTTCGCCGGCGCCCAATGCCTGGCGCAGATCGTTGAGCAGCGCGAATCGGTTGACTGCCTGCTCGTGCATGTTGGGGGTGAAGACCACGTGGTGGCCCTTGCCCGCGCGCTTGGCTTCGTAGAGCGCGAGGTCGGCCTCGTGGACAATCTCGTTGTAGCCCGAGCTCGATTCGTCCCAGACCACGATGCCGACGCTGGCGCGCTGTTCAATGTGCACGCCGTCGATCACGAAGGGCTCCAGCAACGCGCCCAACAAACGCACGGCAACCTGCTCGGCCTCCAGCTCGGCGCTGACGCTCTCGGCCAGGTACAAGAACTCGTCGCCGCCGAAACGGCAGATTGTGTCGGTCGCGCGCGTGACCTCTTCGAGACGGCGCGCCACCGCGATGAGCAAGCGGTCGCCCACCAGGTGACCGAAGGTGTCGTTGACGCCCTTGAAGTCGTCGAGGTCGACCAGCAGGACCGCGCCCTTACCCCCGAGGCGGTCCAGTCGGCGATGCGCCTGGGTGAGGCGATCTTCAAAGAGCGCGCGATTGGCGAGCCCGGTCAGCGGATCGTGCAACGCCTGGTGCGAGAGCTGGTCGGTCAGCAACCTTTCTTCGGTTATGTCGCGTTGCGAGACCACGAAGTGCAGCACCTGACCCGCGGCGTCGAGGACCGGCGACTTCGAGACCTCGACGAATATGACCCGTCCGTCCTTGCGCACGTAGCGCTTGACGTAGACCACCTTTTCGACCTCACCAGCGTCTAAGCGTCGTTGGTTGGCCTTCATGATGCCGAGGTCCTCGGGATAGGTGTAGGCCGAGGTATCGAATCCGATCAACTCTTCCTTGTTGCGTCCCACCATGGCGCAGAACGCGTCGTTGGCCGACGTCAAGCGATTGTTGAGGTCGCTCGTGAGCATGGGCGACATGTTGTTCTCGAAGGCGGTGCGAAAGCGCTCTTCGGCTTCGGCGCGGGCTCGCTCGGTCGCGCGCAGCGCGTTGATGGCGGCGGTCGTCTCGGCCAGGGCCACCTCGGTCAATTGCACTGATTGCACGTGGCTGATGCCGAACTCGGCCTCGCGCACAATCTCTTCGAGACCGGTCACCGTCACGTCGTCGAAATTGAACAGGTTGCGGTGATAGACGTTGAGGGTAGCGCCGCGCTCGCCGTAGGCGAAGGGAATGCAGGCCAGTGATCCCAGTCCGTACTTTGCCGCGCGCAGCTTGAACTGTTCGGACCAACCGTGCTGGACGAGGTCGTTGACGACCTGGGTCTCGCCCGTACGCAGCGCAATGGCCGGCGGACCCTTGCCGCTGGCCTGGGAGCCCCACCAACCTTCATTCGATTCGTAGAGGTAATCGGTGGCCCCGGCCGCGCACGCGACCAAGACGCCCCCTTCCTCTCCTCCGTCTTCACCATCCGAGATGGAGGCAATCCAAGCCAGCGCGTAGTTGCCGTGCTCGACCAGCACGTGGCAGAGCTGCTGAAAGCAACTGGCCTGGTCGTGCGCGAACATCATGATGCGGTTCACTTCCGTGATCAACTTCAACGAACGGTCTCGCTTGAGCTGGTTGGTGATCTCGATGAAGGAGGAGATCACCCCAAAAGCGCCGTCGCCTAACGGCACCCGAAAGGTCGTGGTCGACACCCAGCGTCGAGACTGCCATTGATTGTTGGTGCCCAGGATCACGTTGGCGCACGTCTGGCCGGTGCGCAACGTGATGTTGGCCGGCTGTTCCGGGGCTAAAAATATCGATCCGTCCTCGCGCAGGCAGTCCCAACCGGGGCTACCCGCGCCGCGGGCCACCAGTTCGGCGCGCGAGGATCCCAGTAGGTCCTCGGCCACTTCGTTGCAATCCAGCAGACGGCCTTCGCTGTCTTGCAAGATGACGCCAGCGGACACTGTCTGGAGAAACTGACCGGAGCCAATGAGCGAGTTGAGCAGACCCGGCGTATCGCTCTCGCTCTCTGGCGTCTTCGTCATCGGATCCCCCGACGCCGATCGTAAATCGACCTTAGGGGTGTCTTGCCCCGTGGGCATTCCCTTGGAAATGCGACTAATCAGGTCATCCATTAGCGGGGATCTCTCCACCAGTCTTTGAGCAATACCCGTCGTTCGCCGACGTGAAAAAAGGCTAGTCTCCGACCTTCACAACGTCGCCACAACTTACGTCCAATTAGGTCCGCCCGCTTCGTCGTACGACAGCGTCGTCGCGAGCATCTTCACGTCGTCGAACAACGTCTGCGCGGCCACGATGTTGGATTCGGCCCCGGAGTGGTCGTTCAGTATCGCATGGTCGATGCCGTCTGCCACGCGGCCCTTGACCCGGTCGTAGACCGGCTGGCCCGCGGGATTGCGTCCGTTGAACCACTCGCGCGCTTCGCCGGCGAGCATTCCATACTTTTTGTCCTCACTCGTGCGGGCCAGACGCAGCATTGCTGCGCAGGAGACGGCGACGTCGAAAGGATTAGTCAGCGCACGCTCGAATCCCGAGTGGATCAACTCGATGAAGACTTTGTCGGCGCTGCGTCGCGCCACCTCGAGCAACTCCGGTCGCTCCAAGTAGACGCTGGCGTCGCAGAGCGCGGACTCTTGGTAGTGGGCCCACAGGTGGGGCTGCCCGTTCTCCCACGAGGAGTTCATGAGTACACCGTCCAGTGAACACTCGATCAACTCATCGCACCACGACGACAAGAGGGGGCGCAGGTCACCGCGATCGCCGCCCTTCATCATCGCCAGCCCGGCCAGGATGTGCAGGCTGCGCACGTCCGCGGCGACCGGCTTGTCGACGAGGTGAATCAGGCCCTTCTCGAGGGCCACCGCAATACGCGGATCGTCGAACACGTGCGAGGCCTTGGCTAAGGACAGCATCGCCCGGGCCTGCCAGAAATCGCCACCGGCCACGGAGGTGCGACCAACGAGGTTGGGCGCGCCCGACCAGTCACGAATGAAATTGACCCAGCGGCCGTCGCCGTCCTGCATGGCCAGCACAAAGTCGAGCAGTCCCTCGCACCACGAGCGCGTCCAGGGAAGCTTCGTGGCCTGGAACAACCCGCAGTACAGCTCGAGGGCGCGCGCGGTGTCGTCCACGCAGGCCACCCCCTCGAAGCCGGCCTCGCGCGCGACCATCGTGTCGTCGTCGGCACTGGCGTAAATCGCGACCGCCCACGCCTTGGGTGACATTGAGGGAACGGCGTGCCCCAGGCGGGCGATCTGTCTCAGCACGCGTGCAGTTGGTCCAGAATGTCGTCGACGTGAAAGTCGGCGGCGGCCATGGAACTGCCCGCCGCGCCGTAGTAGACGCGGATTGAATCGGTGTCGTCGTCAATGGCCACGTGACCGCACGAAAAGACGTCGTTCTTGGTCAGGCCCGTCGTCTCGTAGGAGTCGGTGGGCACCAGGATTGGCTCGGACGAACGGGCAATCACCGTGGAGGGATCGTCGGCGTCGAGCAGCATCCCGCCCAGCGAATACTGCGAGTCGCGATTGACGCCGTGATAGATCTCCAGCCACCCGCCGGGTACGCGGATGGGAACGCAGCTGGCGCCGATGCGCAGTTCGTCCCATAGTCCGGGCCGGGGCCTCGCCACCGGTCGGTGGTCGCCCCAACTGACCAGGTCGTCCGAGAAGGCAATCCACATGCCCACCGTGCGGCCGAACGACTGGGGCATTGGCCGCGTCAGGGCGGCGTAGCGTCCGCCGATCTGTTCGGGAAAGAGGGCCACGTCCTTGTGATCGGGCAGGAACATGACTCCCTTGTGTTGGAACGACGTGAAGTCGTCGGTCGTCAACCGGCTGGTGGTGATGCCGATGCGACCGACCGACACGTAGGTGATCTGCCAGACCCCGTCGATGAACGTGGCCCGCGGATCCTCGCAGCCGTACTCGTCGAAGTGATTCTCCGGCAGCACCGAGGGCAACTTGTCCACGTCGAAGTGCAGTCCGTCGCGGCTGCGCGCGACTCGTAGGTGCGACATCTCAGTCAAGAAGTCGTTGAAGTCGTCGGTCGCGGCGCTGAAGCCGCCCGTGGGGTGGTGAAAACGGATTCGCCGCGGGTCACTGAGGTCCAGTCCGTTGAGCGCCCGCGGCAGGTAGACGTCGACGACGCGCGAGGGATGGCTCGACATGTCGAAGTAGGCGAAGGAGACGAGGTCCTCGCTGCGATATCCCTCGCCCAATTGCTGCACGCGCGGGTCCGACACGGTGAGGTCTAAGGTCAACGCGTCTTCGGGCGGGTCCCGTCCCGTGAGTGGCCGCTCACTCACGCGCAGCAGCAAAATGACCTCCTCGCCCACCTGGGCGGCCGCGGCGTTGGTCACCGAAATCACTTCCATCCCGGAACGAGAGGGCGTGACGTCATCGACGGTGATGATGGGATTGTTGAGCGCGCGTCGTCCCAGGTCCGAGGAACGCTTGCGCTCGCCGCCCTTCTGGCTACGATTGCGCTCCTTGTAGTCGGCCACCATCTCGGAGGCGATCGCCAGGAAAGCCTTGCCCACGCGGGGCCAGGTCGCTTCGCGAGCGTAGGCGAAGGTGGACTGCTCCATCTTTTGCTTGACCTTCGGGTCGCCCAGGATCGCGTTGACGGCGTGGGCCAGCTGCGTCGAATCGCGAAAGTCCACCAACGTGCCGCGCCCGGCGTCCAGGGCTTCGACGGCGTGCAAGTACTTCGTCGAGACAATCGCCTTGCCGGCGCCCAGCGCGTAGGAGAGGGTGCCGCTGGTGATCTGGTTGGGATCCAGGTAGGGCGTGACGTAGACGTCGGACGCCAGCAGCAGCTCAATGATGTCGTGCTGGGTCATGTACTGGTCAATGAAGGCCACGTGATCGCTCATGCCCAGCGACTTGGTCAGGGCCACCAAGCTGTTTCGATAGTCCTCGCCCTGGTCGCGCAGCAGGTCAGGGTGCGAGCGCCCGGCGATGAGGTAGAGCGCGTCGGTGTGCTCGGCGACGATCTCGGGCATGGCCTCGATCATGTATTCCAGGCCCTTGCGCGGGTCGACCAGGCCGAACGTGGAGATCAGGCTTCGACCCTTCACGCCCATCTTGGCCTTGAAGGTGGCGCGACCGTGGGGCACGATCGTGGGCGTGCCGTGGGGTATCACCCGCGGCGGCACCAAGATTCCGTAGTCGCTCTTGAGCAGGGTGACCGCCGTCTCGGCCATGACAATGAGTTCGTCACTCAGTTCGCTGATGGCGCGGACGGTCTTGCGAATCGAAGCGTTGGGCTGGGGCAGCACGGTGTGCAGCGTGGTCACCACGGGCTTGCGCAACTCCTGGAGGAACACCGACAGGTGGTCCTCGTAGATGCTGTCGGTCGGCTGACCATCCTTGTCGACCTGGGGGCGCCAGACTCCGTAGAGGCCGAACTCGTGCTGGACGTTCACGCAGTCGGCGTTGGACAGGTTGATCGATCGCGCGGCGGCGCGGTAGCTGTCGGGGTCGCCCTGGTGGATGCGCCAGCGCACGTCGGACTTGTAGGCGCGCAACACCCCGGGTTCCTCTATGGCGGCGATACGGCAGGTGGTCGAGGGATCGGCGGCGCGCACCGCGGCGATCAAGTCACCGCTGAACGTGGCGATACCGCATCGACGTGGTACCGCTGAGGAGACGAATGCTATGCGAATATTCTCAACCTAACCGTTGCGGCGCTCGGTCCGCCAAAGTGATGACATCGCTTACTTGGCGCCATCACGCCACCCACTCTTGGCGCAAAATCCCGCGATTGTCACGCTCGGCGCGCTCGACAAAGGCTCGCCGGCTACCACGAAGGGCTCGCCGCGAGACTTAGGATGAACTGGGCAAGCCATCGAGTTCGCACCACGTGCGAAGGAAGCCGTGAATGAAGACAGACAAGTCAAAGTTCGACCCCCAGCACGATCTGCTCCCCCTGGTCTACTCCAGCCGATTCCTCGACACGTTTGGTTTCGCGCTCCTGCTGCGCGACGAACAAGGTGTGATCATCGATTCGAACCTCGCCGCTCAAGAGCTGCTTAATCTCTCGTCCGCCAACCTCAAGGGACAGAGTCCGTTCGACTCGCGATGGAGTCCCGTACGCGACGACGGTTCGTCCTTCCCCCTGTTAGAACAGCCCAGCCTGGCGACGATCAAAACCGGCCAACCAATCAACGACGTGCTTATCGGAATCGACACAGCCAGCAGAGCCCGCAAGTGGCTCTCGGTCAGCACCTTTCCAATTTTCCAAGACGGCCAATTGCGCGGCGAGGTCTGCTCACTCTCCGACGTCACCATTCGACGTCAGGAGCAACAGGTAATTCGATTGGTCAATGAAATGAACAAGTTGGTGATGCAGGCCGACGACGAGGACGACTTCCTCGATCAAGTATCAAACTTGCTGGTCGAGGTGGGCGGCTACACCCTCGTGGCCTTCGTGCTGGGAGCCGACGAAGAGCACGAGGAGATGATCAGCGTGCACATGGCCGGCCTCACTGAGTACGTGCACGAGGAGACCTTCGCGCACATGGGACCGCGCGCCGTGGGCCAGGGGCCCGTCGCCACGGCCTTCCGCACGAGGGTGACCCAAATTGCCAACGACCTGTCCACTCACGCATATTTCGAAACGGCGTGGCGCCAACGGGCCGCCCAGTACGGAATTGCGTCGGTGATCGCCATCCCCATCATGCTCGGACGCCGCAGGACCGTGCTCACGATCTACGGACACCGTCCCTACGTCTTTGACGAATCGACGGTGAGCGGGTTAGAAAGCATCGCCCGCGAGGCTGAGTTTGGGGCCAACCATGTTCGATCGATCAAGCAGTTAGAGCAGGCCCTCGACGGCACGCTGGCCGCCATCGCGCGCATCATCGAAACGAAGGATCCCTTCACTTCCGGCCACCACGTGCACGTCGGATCGCTCGCCGCCGCCATCGCGACCGACCTCGGTCTCGACGAGAAGACGATCAAGCTGATACACCAGAGCGGCGCGGTGCACGACGTCGGGAGGATTGAAGTGCCCTCCGAAATCCTCGCCTTTCCCGGCGCGCTCACGAGCGAACAGTTCGACATCGTCAAGAAACACACCACCGTCGGTGCCGACGTCCTCTCACGGGCGTCGCTGCCCTGGCCGCTGGCCGAGATTGCCCTGCAGCACCACGAGCGACTGGACGGTTCGGGCTACCCCTCGGGCCTGCTCGGCGACGAGATCATCATGCCCGCGCGAATAGTGGCCGTCGCCGACGTCGTCGAGGCCATGACCCAGCCCCGGCCCTGGCGCCCGGCACTCGGCATCGAAGCGGCGCTGGCCGAAATCACGGCCGGGTCCGGCTCGAAGTACGACGCCCGCGTGGTGAGCAGCTGCGTCGCGGTGATCAACGCCGGCTTCACCTTCGAGGCGGCCCACGAACGCTAGGACACTTACGCGCCCATCGTGTTGCGTTGGGCCATGGTGAGCGCAAAGACCAGTGGTCGCGTCACCTTTCCGTCGAACTCGTCGAGGACCAGTTGGGTCATGTCGCCAATGAATGCCTCTCGGTCGGGTTCTCTCATGGCTTGGGTGCTCGAGTACGTGCGCAACAGCTTGGCGTAGCCCGCGGCGCTGCACGTCTGGTCCCAACGATAGCGAAAAATCAATGGCGGATGAAAGAGTGATGACCCGTTCAGGTCCGCGCCCAAGAAACCCGTGACTTCATCGGGCCAAGGCAGTTGATGGTGGTCGCCGGGCTCTTCGTACTTGGCGTAGACACTCTGCGAACGTGCAAAGAAGCCGCCGTCTGACGCCGCCGCCACGTGGACGGTGTCGATGATGGCCAGCCATCCGCCGCTTCGAAGCAACTCGGCCGGCTTGGCCAAACGGGCCGACTCGTCCACCCAGTGATAGGCCGTGGCCGAGACAACGGCGTCGAACGCGTGCTGCGCCAGCACGACGTCCTCGAAGGTGGCGACCAGAATTCGGAGTCGATCGCTCGCAAAGTTCTGGCGCAATCGTGCGGCCATGTTGGCGCCCAGCTCGACCGCAGTGACGCGGGCTGCGTGCTCTAACAGTGATCCGGTTGCCTGTCCGGTGCCGGGCCCGACTTCGATGACGTCGGGCCGTTCGGGAAGTCGCGAGAACAACTCATCGAAGAGTGCCTTGGGATACGTGGGTCGAATCCAGTCGTACAAATGTGCGACCCCGTCGAAGCCTTCGCGCCGCGCCTTCACGAGTGAAGTTTAGAGCCACGATTGTGCCGTTCGGTCTCCCGCACTGGCCTTGTCCAGTTCCCTCACCGCATAACGCTGGGGCTAAGTTTTTTCCATGAGTTCTCGTCCATGGTGGGGACCGTTGACAGAACGAAACTTTCGCTTGTTCTTCATCGGCCAGACCGCGTCGCAAATCGGCAGCGGCATGGCGCCGGTGGCCATTGTCTTTGCGGTGCTGGCCCACGGCACCGCGAGCGACGTGGGCTACGTCTTGGCCGCGCAAACGGTTCCGCTGGTGATCCTCCTGCTCGTCGGCGGCGTCGTGGGCGACCGGATGAGTCGGCGCAAGTTGATGCTGCAATCCGACTCGCTGCGCACGTTCGCCGAATGCGCACTGGGGCTTTGGGTCCTCTTGGGCAGGCCCCCACTGTGGGGCTTCATGGCGTTGGCTGGACTGATGGGCATCGGGCAGGCCTTCTTCAGTCCCGCGTTGACGGGCATCGTGCCGCAGATGTTGAATGACGAGAGATTGCAGCTGGGCAACGCACTTAACGGGATCTCCGAATCGAGCGGCGGCATCATCGGTCCGGCGATCGCCGGCGTGATCGTGGCGGTCTCCAGCCCCGGCTGGGCCATCCTCATCGACGGGCTGACCTACCTGGTGAGCGTCGTCTCACTCGCGAAGATCAGAATTGACTGGCAAGCCAGCGAGGACTCGGAACCATTCATTGTGCTGCTACGACAAGGCTGGCGCGAATTCTGGTCCCGGACGTGGCTGTGGGCCATCGTGGTGGAGGCCTCTTTCGTGAACGCGCTCTTCGCCTCCTTCCTCGTGCTAGGCCCCGTGGTGGCCAAGCAGTCCCTCGGGGGGGCGAAGGCGTGGGGCGCGATTTTAGCGGCGGAAGGATTGGGGGCTGTCGTGGGAGGCATCGTCATGCTGCGCGTGCACCCCCGTCGCCCCCTGCTCGTTGCGGCGCTCTCCGCTCTGGTCTTTCCGGTGCCGTTGTTTTTCGTCGCGGCGAGATCGCCGACCATCACCATCGCGCTGTCCGGATTTCTGGCTGGTGGTTTCATAACGGTCTTTGCCGTCCAATGGAACACCACGGTGCAACGAGAAATACCGTCCGACGTGCTCTCTCGAGTCAGCGCCTACGACTGGTTTGGTTCGTTGGCGCTGATGCCGATCGGCATGGCCCTGGTGGGGCCGCTTTCGTCGCGCATCGGAATAACCGCGACCCTGGTTGGTTCCGGCGTGCTGATGATGGCGCTCATACTTTCGGTACTGACGGTGCCATCGGTGATTCGACTGCGCGCGCCTGATCGAACGTAGTAGTCGTAACGCTTAGCGGCGCAACGTCATTTGCGGCGTGCGACGAAGACCGGAATCTCGCGGTCGGTCTTCGTCTGATACTCGGCGTAGGGAGGAAAGGCCGACACGGCCCGATCCCACCACAGCGCCTTCTCGTCACCGTGCACCTGTTCGACCACCACGTCGAACGGTTGAGCGCCGTCCTGGAGCATGACGTCATCGGGGTACGCCGAGAGGTTGTAGTACCAGACGGGGTTTTTCGGTGCGCCACCCTTGGAGGCGACCAGCGCGTACTCGCCGTCGTGCTCGACGCGCATGACGGGCGTCTTGCGCACCTTGCCGCTGCGCTGGCCCCGAGTGGTGAAGATGACGATGGGTAGCCCGGTGTCGCGCAGGGTGTTGGCCCGTGTCCCGCCGGACGACTCGTATTCCTCCACCTGGTCGCGAACCCATTGGCTGGTGCTGGGTTCGTACTCCCCCTCAATGGGCACGGCAGATCCAGACGCTACGGGTGCGAACAGTCATTCGATACCTTCTCCTTGGTGAGACGGAACTCTCAGTCCCGTTGGCACTCATCGTAAAACCGCATACGCCGCAACGCAACTAAGGATGCCACGCCAGGGCATCTGCTCGGGCGCCCGAATCCCGCCAGCCAATCTCATTATGGTGGATGCCTAGGCCTCGGTGGTCCCGAGGCCACGACCACGCGGAGTACACGAATGCCGTTCATCAGGAGTTCAAAATCGCGGCGCATTCCCGCCCGCGCCGCGATGTTCGTGGCGGCCACGCTCGTGCTGACTGGCTGCGGCATGGCCCACAATGGTTCCTCAAGCGCCGCACATCACAACGCCATCGCCACTCAGGGCGAGCCTCCGAGTTCCGTGTGCGGATCCAATGGCGACTACGTGAACCAGTCACTGAACGGTGATTTCACGGCCTGTTTCCGCGTGCCCGCCCTTAACAGTTCTTCACTCGTGGTGGCGCTGCAGGCGTACTTGGACGGCACGCGGAAGCCAGACCATTCACCGACGACAACGTTGACCACCATTGCAGTGGGCCACCTCTCGTTAACGTTGTCGGCGAACACCGCGACACCTGGTGAATCGATCACCGTCACCGGTCACTATTCAAGTCGGCCACCGACGACGAGACCGTCTTACGCCGATCTCTGCTGGGATGGCTGTCAGGCGGGCCTGCAGGAGGAGGGAGCACCGCTTCACTGGACGTCGCGCACGACATTCCAGACGCGCCTCAAAGTACCCGACGCGGCGTGGCTCGTTCATGGTGGGAACACGGTGTCGGTGCATCAACTGCGATCGGGCCCCTACGCGGTCGGCATTGAATGCATACAGGTCGCTTCGGGTTGCGCCCTCGGTCGCGCGGCCGCCCAGACCACCATTCAACTGAATGCACCCGCGCCGCGCACGTGCGGAAATGGGCAACCTTGCGAGGTGATGCATCTGAGCGCCACCTCGGCGCAAGTCGGCGACATCGTAAGACTGAAGGGCTGGGCGCCGCTTCAGCTGATCATCGGCCAGCCCTTCAGCTACTCGCTCTCCGTCACGGCCGCGAGCCCAACGCAGAAGTACTACCCACTTTCGTACTCGCGTCTTTCGCAGAACGGAGGGTTCAACGTGGTGCTTACCCCTCGCGTGTTGCGGGTCGTTGCGGGTGAGACCTGGGCCAACCTGGGACGGGTCCCCTACTTCTCGTCGACGTTTGCCGGTCCGTCCTCCGTTGGGCCTGAATCCGGATCCTCGCTCATCGCGTGGTGCCTCGCGTCGGGAGTCGAGATAACCGGGGGCTCCGCCACGGTTACGGCGCCAACGGCGGGAGTGGCGGCGGCGTTAAAGGACACCAACCTCACGAGCTTTTCTTCCAAACCTCCCCAGTGCGAGACCGTAGTGCTCGATCCCACCCACCCCGGCACCATCTACGCCGGATTCGACACCGACTCGGGGGGCAGCGCACCACCCATCTACCTGGCGGCCCTCTACACGACCAACGGAGGCGCCACCTGGCGTACGGTACCTCCTCCGCCGGGTACGACGCTGGAAGACTTTGGCGGCTTCACAACCGAGGGCAACCGAGTGCTGGCGCTTTTTGCCGGACTCAAAAGTTACAACAGCCGGAACTACCCCGGGGGCACTGTCCACGGACTCGTATCTGTCGAAGCGACGTCCGACGGTGGCGAGCACTGGACGCCCTCGACCCTCGGCTGTCCAAGTGGCGGACCGTGCACCACCCTGGGCACCTACTCATGGGGCGACTGCAATATGAACCCCGCACCGCAATCGCTACTCCTCGGTCCCGCGGGCACCAGCGCTCGTGCGGACGTCAGGTGGACCAGTTCTAACTGGGTGACGTCGGTCGACAGTTGCGTGTCGCCCCAGCTGGTGGTGAATTCATCCCACGACCTGATGGTTGTGGATCCGTCGTCGCAGTATTCCGTCGTCCGATCGACCACTTCAGGCCTCACGTGGTCGTACGTGGCGTTGCCCCCAATTCCCGGCACCAATTACGCGCCGGACAGCGCTCCGTTCGCTAATTCCTTGCTGTTCGCTCCCAACGGATCGCTCTATGCGGCAGTGACGACATCGTCGAGCCCACACCAGGAACTCTTCCGTCTCGAACCCCACGCCACTTCGTGGTGCCAGGTACCACGAGTCTTCGAAACCAATGGCCCGTCCACGTTTGTTTCGCATCTTCGCGTGAGTCAGTCTGATCTGCTGTGGAGTCAGACCACCGACGCCAACGCGAAATCGATCTCGAGCGTGCACGTCGTACCGCTCTCGACTTTGCACTGTTAGTTCAAACCGTTCGGGTTGCGATCCCCTTGGTGGGCCCCGCCAAGTTCATCCTTCGCGTTCTCCACCTAGGCGCCTAAGTACCCCTTTCTTATCGGACCTTGCTGGCGTAACGTTGCTGAGTAGAGGTCGAAGGGGGCACCATGGACGTGGCAACTTTTGTCGGATCGATATTCAACAACCAGTTGCCCTTTCGCGTCGAGGCGTACGACGGGAGCGTCGCCGAGCCCACCGTCGTATCCCCGGCCAACAACATCACGCTCAAGATCCTGCGCCGCGAGGCACTGACTAGGTTTCTCACCCACCCTGGCGAATTGGGTCTGGCCCGCGCCTACGTCGCCGGCGACATTGAAGTAGACGGCGATCTCGACCCGCTCTTTGATCTATCCGTGCCACCCATCAACAAGCTGTTGCGAATCGACAACCTGCGGTCTCTGCTCTCGACGGTCGGCGTGTCGGCCCTGCGACCAATTGCGCCACCGCGCATCGAGGCCAAGCAACGTGGCGCCCTGCACAGCCGTTCGCGCGACAAGCAGGCCATCTCGCATCACTACGACGTGTCGAACCACTTCTATGAGATGGTGCTGGGGCCCTCGATGACGTATTCGTGCGCGGTCTTCAGTTCGAGCGACGACACCCTCGAGGTTGCCCAAAAACGAAAGGTCGACCTCGTCGCGCGCAAGCTCGCCTTGGAGCCAGGTATGCGACTGCTCGACGTAGGTTGCGGTTGGGGAGCCATGGCCATTCACGCGGCCACGACCTACGGGGCGTCGGTCGTGGGCGTGACGCTGTCCGAACAGCAGCTCAATTACGCCAGGGATCGAGCGCAACTCGCGGGGGTATCGGATTTGGTGGAGTTTCGATTGCAGGATTTTCGCGACGTCAGCGACGGTCCGTTCGATGCCATCAGTTCGATCGGCATGTCCGAGCACGTGGGTCGGCGCTCGCTGGCCAACTACACCCAGCACCTCTTCGATCTGCTTCGTCCGGGCGGCCGCTTTCTCAACCACGCCATTGGCCGACCGGCCTCCTTTGACGAAGACCCGGATCCGACCCGGACCGAAGAGATGTCGCGTCAGGTGCAGATCGCGCTCGGCATGCGCGGACCCTCCAAGAACGGCAGTGCGTTCATCGAGCGCTACGTCTTTCCCGACGGCGAGNNTGGAGAGCTTGCGCGAGCATTACGCCCTGACGCTTCGCTACTGGGTGGCTAACCTCACCAAGCGCTTCGACGAGGCGGTCGAAGAAGTGGGCGCAGAACGCGCTCGGGTCTGGCGCCTCTACATGTCGGGTTCGGCGGTCGGCTTCGAACGTCGGCACCTGGAGATCCACCAGATCCTCTGCGTACGCCCCCTCAACGGCTCCAGCGGACTTGGCCTGCGGCCGGATTTGTCGGCCAGCTTCTAACTAGTTCGAATAGCGCACGCGACGTAGCCGTGGTCTCAGATTCGTTGCACCGGCGCGCGGAGGGCGTGAAAATTTTTCACTCCGTGCGAGCGCATATGACGGGTGCGGACTAATCAGGCATAATGACGTTATGTCATTCACTTCAATCAATCCGACCACCGGCAAAGTAATCAAGGAGTACCCGGGCCACACGCCCGAAGAGATCGAGACGGCCCTCGCGGTGTCGGCCACGGCCTTCGTGCAATGGCGCGACACCTCATTCAAGGAGCGCGGCGATCTCATGAACCGGGCCGCCGATTTGCTCGAGAGCGAATTGTCGACCGTAGCCGAACTGCTCACCGCCGAAATGGGCAAAACCTTGACCTCAGCCAAGGGCGAAGTGAACAAGTGCATTGGCACGATGCACTACTACGCCGAACACGCCGAATCCATGCTGGCCGACGAGATCATCGCGTCGAGCGCGTCGCGCAGCGGCATTCGCTACGAGCCGCTCGGCGCCGTACTGGCCGTCATGCCCTGGAACTTCGCCATGTGGCAGGCCATTCGTTTCATCGCCCCATCCATCATGGCCGGCAACGTCGGCATCTTGAAGCACGCCAGCAACGTGCCCGGCACGGCGAAATACCTCGGCGAACTGTTCCTGCGCGCCGGCTTCCCGGTCGGCGTCTTCGCCAATCTCTTCTTGGACCACGACGCGCTCGCCCAGATCATCGCCGACGACCGCATCGCGGCGGTGACGTTGACCGGATCAGAGGGCGCCGGCAAGATAGTCGGTCAGCTGGCCGGAGCCAACCTGAAAAAGTGCGTGCTCGAGTTGGGCGGATCGGACGCCTTCATCGTCGCCGCGTCAGCCGACCTGGAACGCACCATTCCGTTGGCCGTCACGGCCCGCGTGCAAAACAACGGTCAGAGCTGCATCGCGGCCAAGCGGTTCATCGTGGTCAAGGAGCGGGCCGATGACTTCCTGAAGGGCTTCGTCGAGGCCATGAGTGCGGTGGTGGTCGGTGATCCCATGGACCCGGCCACGGTGATGGGACCGCTCGTCAACGCCAGTCAGCGTGATCAGATCGACGAGCAGGTCCAGGACTCCGTGGCCAAGGGCGCCACCCTGCACACCGGCGGAAAGAAGCCGGAGGGCAACGGCTTCTTCTACCCGCCGACGGTACTTTCTAACGTGCCGCGCGATTCACGCGCCGGTTGCGAAGAGCTCTTCGGTCCAGTCGCGGTCGTTGAGATCGTCAACAGCCTCGACGAAGCGATCGAACTCGCCAACGATTCGCCGTGGGGACTTGGCGGATCCATCTGGGCCACCGACCAAGACGAGATTGAAAAGGCCATCGAGGGAATAGAGGCCGGCATGATCTTCGCCAACGCCGTCGTGGCGTCAATGCCCGAACTGCCCTTCGGCGGTATCAAGCGTTCCGGCTACGGTCGCGAGCTCTCCACGCAGGGCATCCGCGAGTTCACCAACATCAAGTCGTTCTATATTTCCTGAGGCCGATCAGCGCCGCGCTAACGCGAAGCAGTGAATTAGCCAACGTTTCGCAACACGACGACTCTGGGTGCGATCTACGCACGCTGCGAGAGACTTCCGATTGTCTGATCGGATCTACTCATATACTTCGACATATGGCCGCTGTGTTCTGGATCATCATTGCCTTGTTCTGTTTGGCCGTCGAAGTGCATACCAACGCCTTCGTTTCCCTCTTCATCGGGATCGGCGCGGCGATCTCTTTCGTCTTGGCCCTGGCCGGGATTCCCTTCGCGCTGCAGGCCGTCGTCTGGCTAGCGGTCTCGGTAGGCACCCTCTTGCTTCTTCGACCCTTCGCGATGCGCCGGTTCCACCACCATCCCTACGAGCGCGACATGTCGCGTCCAACCAGCAATACCATGACCGATCTGCGAGGGGTGGTCCTGCACACCGTCGGCGACGAACAACACCCCGGCAAGGTCAAGATTCAGGGCGAATCCTGGAAGGCCGTTACCGAATGGCCCGAGAGCATCCCCGACGGCGCGATGATCGTCGTGAGGAAGGCTTTTGGCACCACGCTCTGGGTTGATCCCGTTTAACTAACGGACTCGCGCGGCCGCCCGCGACTGTTGTCAATCCTTAGATCCGAGAGAAACCTAGGACGCCGCGACCGGCACGCTGTCCATGACG
>PLXU01000012.1 GCA_003151555.1 Acidimicrobiaceae bacterium
TCGAGAACGACGTTGCGGCCCTTGGGGCCCAGGGTCACCTTGACGGCGTCGGCGAGTTTGTCGACACCGGCTTCGAGGCCGCGACGGGCCTCCTCATCAAATTTGAGCAACTTCGACATATGTCTTCCTTGTCTTAGGTATGGCGCGGCGAGCGAGTCGCCACGATGGTTACTTCTTGGAAATGGTGGCGAGTACGTCGCGACCGGAGAGGATCAAGAGGTCCTCGCCATCGACGGTGATCTCGGTGCCGCCGTACTTGGAGTAGACGACCGTGTCACCGACGCTCACGCCGGTGGGGATCAACTCGCCCGACGTCTCGGCGCGACGGCCGGGACCGGTGGCCAAGACTTCGCCCTGCTGGGGCTTCTCCTTGGCGGTGTCGGGAATGACGAGCCCGGAGGCCGTGACGGCTTCCGCGTCGTTGGGACGGACCACAATGCGGTCTTCTAGGGGGTGCAGCTTCATAATGTATTGCCTCCTGTGCGATTAGCACTCGAACCTTGTGACTGCCAATTTAGCAGCCTAACGCGCTGAGTGCCAAAAGAGACCTCCGCCCTAGGGCGCGAGCCGCTCGCGCAGCCACCCCTCGCCACCGCCCTCGCCCGTCCAGCCTTCGGGCCTGGTGTAGCGGACCCGGTCGTGCAGGCGGTCCTCACGGTGCTGCCAGAACTCGAAGGCCGTGGGCGCTAGCAGGTAGCCGCCCCAGTGCGGGGGTCGAGGTACGGCCTGGCCGGCGAAGGCCACCTCCAGGTCGCAGACGCGATCCTCGAGTTGCTTTCGGCTCTCCAACGGCTGGCTCTGCGCGCTGGCGTGGGCGCTCAACTGGTGCCCACGGGCCCGCGTGGCAAAGTACGCGTCAGACTCTGGCTCGCTCATCTTGGTCACGACCCCCTCGACGCGGATCTGGCGGCCCCGCGCCGCGTTGTACCAGAGCAGGGCGGCGTGGTGGTTGACCCCCAGTTCGTGGCCCTTGCGCGACTCGTAGTTCGTATACCAGCCAAAGGAACGGTCATCCACGTGGCGCAGCAGCACCATGCGCGCGCTGGGCCGACCGTCGAGCGTCGAGGTCACCAGCGCGACGGCCTCGCTCTCGGGCGTGTCGTCCTTGGTCTCGTCGAACCACTCACGAAACTGCACGAAGGGGTTAGTGTCGCAGTTTTCTACATCGAGCGCCGTGTCCCGGCTCACGAGACGTCCGCCAACTGCCAGTTGGGATTGGCCGAAAGGTCCAACCCGCTGGGGCCGCTCGAAGCCAGGCGGTAGAGGCCGGCCGCGGCGATCATGGCGGCGTTGTCGGTGCACATGGCCATCGTGGGCAGGTGGCTCACGACGGCGAACTCGCTCGCCAATTGCGTGACGCCCGAGCGCAGCAGCGAGTTGGCGGCCACGCCCCCGGCCAACGCCACGCCCTTCACCTCGTGCGCCTGCATCGCGGCGCGCAGTTTGCGCAGCAGCTGTTCGCACACGGCCGCCTGGAAGGAGGCGGCCACGTCCGCGAGATCCACCTCAGTGTGCTTCTGCGTCGCGCGCACCACCGCGGTCTTGAGTCCGGAGAAGGAAAGGTCGAGGTCACTGCCGGTCATCGAGACGGGCAGCTTCAACGCCCCGGCCGTCCCCGTCTGAGCCAACCGGTCGATCTCCGGGCCGCCGGGATAGCCCAGTCCCAACCAGCGCGCGATCTTGTCGTAAGCCTCGCCCGCGGCGTCGTCAATGGTTTCACCCAGCACCTCGTGCTGGCCCAGTGAGCGCTGCAGGACAATCAGGCTGTGCCCGCCCGACACCAAGAGCGTCAAAATCGGCCACTCGAGATCGGGCTGCTCCAACAGCGGCGCGAAGAGGTGGCCCTCCAAGTGGTTCACCGCGACGAAGGGCACGTCCCACGCCAGGGCCAAAGCCTTGGCGGCCGAGAGTCCCACCAGCAAAGAACCAATGAGTCCGGGCCCGCTGGTGACGGCGATGCCGTCGATGCTCGGGTAGTGCTGATCGAGGCCCGCCTCCTTCAGGGTGCGCCTGATCACCGGGCCGATGGTCGTCACGTGCGCGCGGCCGGCCAGTTCGGGCACAACCCCGCCGAAGGCGCGATGCTGATCAATGGAGGACTCGACCACCGAGGAGATGACGTGAAAATCGCCGTCAACGACGGCGGCGGCCGTTTCGTCACAACTCGTTTCGATTCCGAGGACCAAAGGCATCAGTCCATCGTAGGGCTCAGGACTCGACGGTGCTCAAGAGCAGCGGCACATCGGCCCACAGGACCAGCGCGTCTTCGCTCGTTCGCTCGTAGTAGTTCTTGCGCACGCCCACCGGTTTAAAGCCGTAACGGTAATAGAACTTCTGCGCGCGGGTGTTGGAGGTGGCGACCTCCAGGGTCGCGCGCTTGATGCCGCGCAACTGCGCGTCGTGCCACGCGTCGTCCATGAGCGAGCTGGCGATCCCGCGGCCCTCATGTCCGGGCAACGTGCCGATCGTATTGACGTGCAATTCGTCGAGCACGAACATCACGCCCAGGTAGCCCACGATCACCTTGTCCTCCACCGCCACGGTGTAGCGGCGGGTCTTGGTGTTAAGGATCTCGTCGAGCAGCATCCCACGGGTCCACGGCTCAGGGAACTGGGCCTGCTCTAGGACCAGCAGCTCACCTACGTCGCGGCGTTGCGCCAGGCGCAGCGACCACGAGGTCATTGCGGACGTTCACGGGTCGCGAAGTTCGCCACGGCGTCGGCTTCGCGCAAGTAGAGCGGTTCAATGGTCATCTGGGGGCTCGCCTGCTCGCCCAGCCACAGCGCCGCGTGCATCGACGGCACCAGCTGCGTGTAGATCCCCGCGTTGGCCACCGAGTCGAAGTCGCGCCGGTAGCGCTCAACCCCGTCACCGGTGAAGGTCAACGCCACGCCACTGCGGCTCCACTGCGCGGCGACGTCCTGGGGCGTCGCCACGCCGGGCGGGCCAATCGCCTCGACGGATTCGGCGAGTTCGAAGGTCTGGACGAAGACGTCACCGCGGCGTCCGTCCACGGCGCTCACCAGGGTCCCGCGCACACCCGCCTCGTGCGCGCCGTAGGCCAGCATTTCCAGCGACGTCACGCCCACCATGCCGCAGCCAACTCCCTGGGCGAAGGCGTTGGCGGTCGCGATGCCCACGCGCAGGCCGGTGAAGAGCCCCGGTCCGCGGTCGACCACGATGCGGTCGATCTCGCGCGTGCGCAGGCCGGCCTCACGGATAAGCGCCGCCATGCCCACGGTCAGCGTCTCGGTGTGCTGGCGATTCTCGTCCACGACGCGCGCGATCTCCACGCCACTGCTGGTGCGCACGCCCACGCAGCAAGCCTGGGTGGCTGTCTCAATCGCCAGAAGATTCATTGTGCTGACCACCTATCCAGTTCGCCGCTACGCCGTTGCGCGAGTTGGCCACCCACGTCCAACCAGCGGACCTCGAATTCATCAATCTTGAACTGAATTGTAAGCACTTCTCGGCCAAATATGGATGACGCCAGGTCGCCCCACTCCACCAGTGCCACCGCGGCCTCCTCCACCAACTCGCCGAGCGCCAAATCAAGCACTTCGGCGAGGCTTTCGACCCGGTAGACGTCGGCGTGTAGCAGGGTGGTTATTCCCTGATCGTTCTGGCCCTGGTGCGGTCGCACCAGGGTGAAGGTGGGGCTAGTCACCCGCTCGATCACCCCCAAACCCCGGGCGACGCCCTTGACGAAGGTGGTCTTGCCCGCCCCCAACTGCCCCGAGAGCAGCACGATGTCCCCGGCGCGCAGCAGCGTGGCCAGGGCCTCGCCGGCCGCCTCGGTTTCCGCGGCACTGGCGCAGGTTCGTTGCCAGCTCACGCCTTTTGCACCAGCGAACGAAGGATCCGCAGGTCGGCGCGCATCAGCTCGAGCACGACAGAGCCGGAGCGAAGGGCCGCGGCGGGATGGTAGGTGGCGAGCCCCGGACCGGAATCGAGTCGCGCAACGAGACCGTGGGTGTGACCAATGCCCTGTTCGTAGCCGAACAGCGATCGCGCGGCGGTATTACCCAGGGCCAGCACCACCCGGGGCCTCACGTCGGCCAATTGCTCGGCCAACCACGGCCGACAGGTCGCCAATTCGTGCCGCGTCGGCGTGCGATTGTTCGGGGGGCGGCATTTGACCACGTTGGTGACAAAGCACTGGTCGCGGCTCAGCCCCGCCTCTTCGTCCAGCAGGCGAAAGAGCAATTGACCACTGCGGCCAATGAAGGGCTCGCCCCCCTCGTCCTCGCTGCGCCCGGGCGCCTCGCCAATCACCATCAGCGCGGGACCCGCGGGACCCGATCCGATGACGACGCGCTGGCGGGTGATCGACAGGTCGCAGCGCGTGCACGTCGACAGCGCCTCGAGATCGATGGCCATCAGTCCACGAGCACGCGCGGCACGCGCGCGCCGATGCCGCAGATGATCTCGTGGGTGATGGTGCCCGCGCGCAAGGCCAGTTCTTCGCAGGAAATCTCCTCGTTCCCCTGCGCGCCGAGCAGCACCACGTCGTCGCCGACCTTCACCTCGTCGTCGCCGCAGTCAATGACGAGCTGGTCCATAGTCACGGCACCCGCCAACGGATGGCGATCGCCGTTAATCAAGACCTCGGCGCCAGCTTCGAAGAGCCGGCGCGGATAGCCGTCGGAGTAGCCGAAGGGCACGGTCGCCACGTTCGAGCGCCGTTGAAGCGCGCGCAGGCGTCCGTAACTCGGACGCTCGCCGGCCTCGAGCCGGCGCACGGCTGAGACCTTGGCGCGCACGGTCATGACCGTCTCGAGCGTGACATCCCTTTCCTCGAGCGCGCTGGCGAGCCAGGGCTGGGTGTACAGGCCGTAGAGCGCGAGGCCGCAGCGGACCATTGATTGGCGCGATTCGGGGTAGGCCATCGCCCCGGCACTGTTGGCCAGGTGCAGCACGCGCGGCGCCACGGCGCGTTCGCGCAGTCGCGCCGCCACCTGGTTGAAGAGTTCGATCTGGCCGCGGGTGAAGGCGCGGTCGTCGCCGCTGGGCCCGTCGGCGACGCTGAAGTGCGTGAAGAGCCCTTCGAGGTCGATGTTCGAGCTCGCGGTCAGCACGTCCACCACCTCGTCGACGTCTGCCGGGTCGACACCCACGCGGTGCATGCCGGTGTCGACCTTCACGTGCACGCGGTGGACCCCGCCCAAGTGCTCGGCCGCCCGCACGGCGTCCTGGGCGCCGCCCATCGAACCGATCGTCAGAGTCAGCGAGTGGGTCAGCGCGTCGGCCAGCGCCGAGGCTTCCGCCTCGGCCTGCACGAGGATCGGCACCGTGACCCCGCTCTCGCGCAGTTCGATCCCCTCGTCCACGATGGCCACGCCCAGCAGGTCGGCGCCGCTCTCGATCAGGGTTTTCGCGACCAGCGGGCCACCGTGCCCGTAGCCGTTGGCCTTGACCACGGCGCACAGCACGGTGTCACCAATGACCGTCTTCATTGACGCCACGTTGTGCGCCAACGCCGACGCGGAGATCTCCGCCCACGCGGAGCGGCGCACGCCCTCAGCCGGCAAGGTTGGTCGTTTCCGAACTGGCGACCACGAAGGCGGCGGCGGTCAGGTTGGTGTGCGAGAGCGAGACGTGCCAGGTCGCCACGCCTTTCTGCGACGCCAACCGCGCGGCCGGACCGTGCAAGAGCACCCAGGGAGCCCCGCTCAGCCCGCGGCGGATCTCGATCGATTTCCAGGGGGTGGCGCCGAAGCCGACCTGCAGCGTCTTTAGGACCGCCTCCTTGGCGGCGAAGCGAGCGGCCAGCCGCTCCGGACGGGCGTTGGCGTCGTGGCGCTCGGCGTCAGTGAAGAGGCGGCCAAGAATCTTGGGGTGGCGCTCCATCGCCCGAGTGAAGCGCGCCACGGCGACGATGTCAACCCCGACGCCGATGGTGGCCACTACTCGACCGTGACGGTCTTGGCGAGGTTGCGCGGGCGGTCCACGTTGCGGCCCAGTCCGCGCGCCATGGCGTAGGCGAAGATCTGCAGCGGCACGACGTCGACCATGGGGCTAAAAAGCGGCTCGGTCGCCGGCACGCGCAGCACGTAGTCCGCCACCGCGCCGATGGTCTCGTCGTCGTCCGTGGCGACCGCCACTACGGTGGCGCCGCGGGCCTTCACCTCGGCCAGATTCGAAAGAATCTTCTCGTGCATGGCGCGGTCGGTCACGACGGCCACCACCACCACGCCAGGCTCGATGAGGGCCAGCGGCCCGTGTTTGAGTTCGCCGCCGGGATAGCCCTCGGCGTGCAGGTAGGAGAGCTCCTTCAACTTAAGGGCACCCTCCAACGCCGTGGGAAAGCCGACGTTGCGGCCGAGGTAGAAAAAATCGCGGGCGCCGAGCAACTGCTGGGCCACCTTCTCCACGCAGTCGCGTCGCTCCAGCGCGGTGACCACCTGGTCGCTCACGGCGTGCAGGCCTTGAAAGAGCGCGTCGACGTCGCTCTCGTCCAGGGTGGCTCGCAGTTGCGCGAGGCGCAGGGCCAGCAACTCGAGCGCGGCCACCTGGGCCACGTAGGCCTTGGTGGACGCCACCGAGACCTCGAGTCCGGCACGGGTGTAGATGACTGCGCTGGCCTCGCGCGCGAGCGAGGAGTCCACGATGTTGGAGATGGCGACCACCCGGGCCCCGCGCCGCTGCGCCTCGCGCGTCGCCATGATGGTGTCGATGGTCTCGCCGCTCTGGGACACCCCGATCACCAGGGTGCCGATCTCCACCACGGGGTCGCGGTAGCGGTACTCGCTGGAAATGTCGACCTCGACGCTGAGGCGGGCCCAGCGTTCGATGGCGTACTTGGCCACCAGCGCCGCGTGGTGCGAGGTGCCGGCGGCCACCAGGACCACGCGCTTGACGTCGCGCAACTCGTCGTCGCTGATGCGCAGTTCATCGAAGGTGATGGTGCCGTCACTGCGCCGCCGGTCGAGCAGGGTGTTGCGCAGCGCGTCGGGCTGCTCGTTGATCTCCTTGGTCATGAAGTCGTCGTTGCCGCCTTTTTGCGCGGTTTCTAAGTCCCAGTCGATCGAAAGTTGGTGCAGCAGCACCGGCGCGCCTTCGAGGTCGACCGCGCGGAAGCCCTCGGGCCCCAGGCGAACCACCTCGTCGTCGTTGACCGCGTAAAAGCTCGTCGCGCGGTCCAAGATGGCGGGCACGTCGCTCGCCAGATAGGTCACGCCCGGGGCGGTGCCCACCACGAGCGGCGAAATACGTCGTGCCGCCACGATGACGTCGGGTTCGGTGGCGTCCATGGCGGCGAGCGCGAAGGCGCCGCGCACCAGCAAGAGACTGGCCCGCACGGCGTCGAGCAGCTCCAGGCCCTGTGACCGGGACTCTTCAATGAGGTGGGCCAGCACCTCGGAGTCGGTGACCGAGGTGAAGACGTGGCCCTTCGCTTCGAGTTGCTCCTGTAGCTCGGTGTGATTTTCGATGATGCCGTTGTGGATGATGGCGATGTTGCCCGAGCAGTCGAGGTG
>PLXU01000192.1 GCA_003151555.1 Acidimicrobiaceae bacterium
GACGCCGCCGGTCTGCCCATCCTGCCCGGGCTCGTCAACTTCGACGAGGTCGCCTCCGGCGCCATGGACCACGCCATCCGCTTCACCGCCGAGTGCACCCAGGAGTCCTACTTGTGGCCGGCCCGCCACGAGGCCGGTCAATCGAACACCAATTGCCCGCCCATGGGCGCACGCTTTCGCTTGAACGATTCCTTTACGTTGCCCGCGTCGGCCTGTAGTTCGTTCTGCCAGACGGTGCTCACCACCATGAAGACCTACGGGCTCATCTTGGCCGACAACGGCAGCAACTGGTACTTCCAGGGAACGGCCGACCGACGATGGACGTACAACGAGGTCGACCAATTGAAGCAGATTCCGGCCAACCAGTTCGTGGCGGTGGACGAGTCGTGTTTGGTGGTGAGTCCCAACTCCGGAGAGGCTCTCCAGCCGGGGACCGCCCCGTACACGCAGAGCTGCGGCTGAAGTATTCCTTCTTTCTTTTGGAAAGTAACTACGATCCGTGGACCGCGAACCGGCTGCCAGAAATGGATTTCAAGAAGACAGGGCGAGCACGACGCAACAGCCGCACAGCAGAAGTGCCGTGGGCGCCATCAGGAATCGTTCCCATCGACTGGCTGAGGCCACATTCGCCAGCGCACTTAGGCCGAAGATCGTCGCGAACACCCAGATGCCGATGTGCACTGCCATGTTGCGACTGACGACGCCAAGGAGGCCACCGCGAGCGAGGACAAAATAGAACGCCGCCAGAAAAATGACCGCTGAGGCGGCGCTCGCCACGCGCAGTTTTCGGGGCAGCACGACGTTCGCTCCACCGAAGGCCGCCGCACCCAAGGGCAAGCCCGCGGCGAGTAGCACTTGAAAAACCAATAGGGCAATGACGCCAATCGCGGCAACCAGGACCACCCAATCCGTCATTGAATGCATATCCAACCTTCCGTCACGTACGAGAGCCACAAAGTGTCGGTTGTCCCATTCTTCTACAGGTGCAGGGTCGACCAATCGTTTCCAAAGTCCTAACCGTACGGCGTCGGTGACTACGGACTGGCACCGGCCCACAAACCGGAAGTGCAAAGGCAGCGGCACGATCTACTGATCGGCCCAGGTTCGACTCGTGGTGCCGCTGTTAAAATGTCAGCGAGTCCGGCGAGGAGAAAGTGGAACCATGAAAGAATTTCTGACTGACGTGGAGACTTTGCGTACGCGTGCGAGGCAGCACATGGAAAAAGGTCCCGTAACCGACGCCTACGGCGCTGACCTCAAACGGGTTCTCTACGTGCTGAACCAATCCCTGGCCACCGAATTGGTGTGCGTCCTGCGTTACAAACGACACTATTTTACCGCCCGAGGCATCAACGCACAGTCAGCCGCCGACGAGTTTCTCGAACACGCCGACGAGGAAGCACGCCACGCCGACTTGATTGCCGCCCGCATCACTCAATTGGGGGGTGAGCCCGACTTCAATCCGGAGACGTTGACGGGCCGCAGTCACTCGGAATACAACTCGGCCACCGAATTAGAGACCATGATCCGCGAAGACCTCGTGGCCGAACGAGTCGCGATTGCCGCCTACACCGAAATCATCGCGTGGCTGGGCGACGGCGACCCGACGACGCGACGAATGCTAGAAGAGATTCTCGCCGTGGAAGAAGAACACGCCGAGGACATGCTCGACCTGCTTGACGGACTCAAGTAATCCCTCGTCGAGACGCTGGCCGCTAACTCCAGATCGGTCTCGAGGACTAGCGTGAAGTGCAAGGGCGCATCACCAGAGAGTTAAGCCTTTCGAGAGGCCGGAGAGTCAGGGTCAGAGTCGTGATTCACGTGCGCCGTGGTTCGTTGGGTGCCATTGCCCTCGCGGGCGTGCTGTTGGGATCGACGTTCGTCATCATTGGCGATCAATCCAATCTTGTTGCCGGCGCCACCTCGGCTCAGAGTAACTCGCCGTGGACCGTGTATCACGGCGACGCCCAGGGCACGGGCGTGACCACCTCCTTCAAGTCGATCAACACCTCGAACCCAGCGTGGACGTCACCTCAGCTGGACGGGCAACTCTTCGGTCAGCCCGTCGAACTACAGGGTGATGTGTACGTGGCGACCGAGAATGACACTGTCTACGCGCTGTCATCCACCACCGGAGCGGTCATCTGGTCCCGACACTTCGCCCAAGCTGTTCCTTCGTCGGACCTGCCCTGTGGCAACATTTCACCCACCGTTGGCATCACCGGCACGCCAGTGATTGATCCGATCAGGAAGGAGATCTTCGTCGTTGGCGATGAACTCATCAACGGAAAACCCGAGCACCGACTGGTGGGCCTTAACACAACCTCCGGTGCGCTCGAACTTAATCGCGACGTCGATCCACGCGGTTCTGACGCGGCGGCACTGCTGCAGCGCACCGGACTCAACCTGGACGAGGGTCACGTGGTCTTTGCCATGGGGGGCAACTACGGAGACTGCGCGGCCTATCGGGGCCGGGTTGTCTCGGTGGCCGAAACTAGTTCGAAGCCAAGATTCTTCACTGTGGACGCGAGGCGCGGCAACAGTGAGGGAGCAATCTGGATGGGGGGTGCCGCGCCAGTGGTCGGTGCCACGGGTGACATCTGGGTCAGCGTTGGCAACGGTTCGGTCACTTCCTCCGGCCAGCCCTTCGACGACAGTGACTCGGTGCTGGAGATCTCGCCGACGATGCGCTTGCTCCAGTACTTCGCGCCCACCACGTGGGCCCAAGACAACGCCACCGACCGCGACATGACAACGGCGCCCGTCCTCTTACCTCACGGCCAGGTGCTGCTCACCGGCAAATCTCGAATTGTGTACCTCTTGAACGAAGCCCACTTGGGCGGCATTGGTCGCGGCGAGGCCAGTCTCGGATCAGCGTGCACCAACGACATCGAGGGCGGCAGTGCCACCATTGGACAGGTCGTCTACTTGCCTTGTAACACCGGTCCCGTAGCAATCCGAGCAATGGCCAATCCCCCGTCGCTCAAAATCCTGTGGAGCGCCACCATCCAAGGCGGCGGCGGTCCTCCCATTGTGGCCGCGGGCTTGGTATGGACCGTCGGTCGAAACGGCGTCCTGTACGGGCTTGACCCTTCCACGGGTTCGGTGAGCCAGCAGGCGACGATTGGCGTACCGGCCAACCACTTTCCGACGCCCGGCGTTGGTAATGGGCTTCTCCTGGTGGCCAACGCCAATCAAGTCATCGCGTTCAGCGCAAGCTGAAGCACCCACGACGTCGCCGTCGACCTGTCGGACCCGCTGGGTCGTCCCTTGCTTTTCTTGCGCGACGCCAATGACGAGCCGTTGGCGATCGTAAGGACCCGCTAATAAGGAATTTCGCTCGAATCAAAGGCGAGCTTGGCACTTATGGTCTTGCCAATGGGGGCAACTGAACACCCCACGGATAACATCGAACATATGTTCGCTTCTCGACGAGAACTCAATCCCCGACAACTCGAGGCGGCCTGCTTTGGCGATGGTCCGCTGCGAGTGATGGCCGGACCGGGGACCGGGAAAACGACGACGCTCACTGCGCGCGTGGAGTTCCTCCTCGAGCACGGTGTGGTACCCGAGCGAATCTTGCTCTTAACGTTCACTCGCCGCTCGGCGCGCGAGATAGTGAATCGGGTGCGGGCCATTAGGGGCGCCGAACAGGTTCGCCGAGTCGCCGGCGGAACCTTTCATTCGGTGGCGCACCGCACGCTTCGACATCACCACGCGGCGCTGGGTTTGCCCGAGGGATTCGGAGTGCTCGATCACGGCGACGCCGCTGACCTCATGGACCTGGTGCGCGGGGACCTGGGCATCCTGAGCGGCGAGCGACGCCTTCCGCGCAAGTCGACCCTGGCCGCGCTGTACTCGCGCACGGTCAACACCGGTGTCCCCCTGGTCGACGTGATGCTCGACTCCACGCCGTGGTGCGCCGACCGATCCGATGAAGTCGCGTCGGTCTTCACGGCCTTCGTGGCGAGAAAACGGTCGCTAGGGCTGCTGGACTTCGACGACCTACTACTGTTCTGGCGCGCTGCGGTGCAGGATGACGCCCTGGGTGGTGCGCTCGGCGCATCCTATGACCACATACTGGTTGACGAGTTCCAGGACGTCAATCTTCTCCAACTGGACGTGCTCGTAGGACTTCGCCGCGCCGACCCCCGCTTGACCTTGGTGGGCGACGACGCGCAAGCGATCTACGGCTTTCGCGGAGCGTCGCCGCGGTTCTTGCTCAACGCGGAGCGCTACTTCGACGGACTCACCACCATTACCCTCGACGCCAACTATCGATCGTCGGCCGCCATACTCAAGGTGGCCAACGCCGTCGCCGCCGACGCGCCCGAAGGGTTCAGCGCCATCCTGCACGAAGAGAGCCCCGTCATTGGTGCCGGCCAACCGCTGCTCGTGCACTGCGCCGACGAGCGACAGCAATCGGAATTCGTGACCGACCGCGTCCTCGAACTGTACGAGCAGGGCGTGATCCTGCAAAAGCAGGCGGTACTGTTTCGCGCCGCGCACCACAGCGCCGACTTGGAGATCGAACTCTCGCGGCGGCGAATCCCCTTCGTCAAGTACGGCGGCCTGCGCTACCTCGAAGCGGCGCACGTGAAGGACTTGTTGGCGGCCTTTCGACTGGCCGACAATCCCCGAGACGAGATGGCCTGGTTTCGCCTCCTGCAACTACTGCCGGGGGTCGGACCGGCGAAGGCCCGCCGAGCCATCGATGAGTTACGAGACGCCGACCGTACCCTTCCGCTCTCGCACGCCACAATCCTGGAGCGATGGCCGCACGTCGTGGACGTCCTACCCAGCGATACCCAAGCGATGTCGCTCAGCCTGGCCGGCGCGATGTGCGCACACTCCAATGAGCCGGTACCGATCCACGCGGAACGGATCCGGCGCGCCATGACGCCGCTCATTACGGCCTCCTACGACGACGCCGCGCCCCGACTCGAGGATCTGGGTGCCCTGGTGCTGGCCTGCGCGGAGGCGACGCGATTGAGCGACGTGGCCGCCGAGCAGACCCTCGAGCCGCCGGCCTCCACGGGAGATTTTGCGGGTCCCCCGATGGTGGACGAGGACTGGTTGGTCCTGTCGACGGTGCACTCCGCCAAGGGCCTCGAGTTCGACGCGGTACACGTCATCCACGCGGCCGACGGGAACTTTCCCTCCGACATGGCCCTGGGCTCGGCTGAGGGGCTTGAGGAAGAACGGCGCCTCTTCTACGTCGCCATCACGCGGGCTCGGCGTAATCTCGCGATCTACGTACCGCTTCGTTACCACCACCACCGGGTGCGCGACGATCACTCCTGGGCCCAGCCGTCGCGTTTCCTGAGTCATCCGGTGCGCGCCACCCTGGAGGAAATTCCGTTTGTCAATTCACCCGACCCGAGCCTCGCCCTGTCGACGATAGTCTCAATCGACGGATCAGACGTCGTGGCGGGACAATTGTCCAAATTGTGGTAGAGAGCCTGTTGGACGACGGCGGTTGCGCAGACTCACGTCGAACTCGCGATCAGTGCGCGCTACAAATGGCGAATCGAACGACTTACGTCCCCAACTGCTGGTGGGCAATGAGTTCGATCCAAGTCACGCTGGCGGGCGGTCCGGTAATGCCGCCCTTGACGAGCGCCTCGCCGAGATTATCGTTCATGAACTTTTCTTGATGTTGGACCGTATCCCACACCTCGGTGACGACAAAACGGCCGCTGGAACTAAGACCGGCCGCATGAGACAACAAACCCTCAGGCCAAGGGCCCTCGTTGGTGTCGTAATCGATTCCAAGCTCCTTGTTCACCGCGTAGTACTCCGTTGAGCCAACTCCCTCAAACTCTATAATCACTTCCGCTGGCATCGGCCTCCCCTTCCTATCGTTTTGGTGCCCTTTGGCACTTTTGAGAGTGTCGCACATTCTCGGTGTTCGCGCCACCGGATGGACGCTGTACGAACGGACCCTCAAAAACCCGTGGAGCGAGCACCGGCCGCGCGAGACTCCGTTCGCCTAGTAGTGCGCGTTGCTCCGACGCCTCACCTCGGAGTCCGCCGAGTCCACTCGCTAAGGTCGGGTGCGAGGGGTGACGCTGATGAGTTACGAATTGATCTTCTGGCGTCAGACGACCATGATGTCGCAGTCGTCGAAGTCAATTTACGACTGCCTCAAAGCGGGCCAACCGGTCGACGGACTCGGCGAACTGCCCATCGAAGAATTCCTGTCGCGCGTGATCGACAACTTTGACGGCGCGCAAAGGCAGATGCAAGGTTCGAAGGAGTCGGTTATCTGGCACAGCCCGAACGGGGAGGACTCGTTCGAGGTGAACTGGTCGAATTGGCACGTTCGCGTGGATTGTCACCACGTGCAACTAACGGATATGAACCGCCTCGTCGAGATCGCCGCGTTGTTCGGCTGCCCACCCTATGACCCGAAAACCGGCGAGCGGTTCCGACTTCCTCGATAATGCGAATCCTCAATTGCGCCCATGCGTCGGAAGAAAAATCACACTAGTGTCAGCGTCGAAAGCCAGTTTGACGCCGGCGGCGCCAACACTCGACAGGAGGAAGAACATGTCACTACGGATCAACGCGGAAGCTCCGAACTTCGATACGAAAACCACACAGGGACAGATCAATTTTCACGACTGGATCGGCGACGGATGGGCGATACTGTTCTCGCACCCCAAGGACTTCACCCCCGTCTGCACGACCGAGTTGGGGTACATGGCCGGGCTGCAGCCACAATTCGCGGCCCGCAACACCAAGGTCATTGGGCTGAGCGTCGATCCGATCGCCAGCCACGAAAAGTGGGCGAAGGACATCGAGGCGTCCCAGGGACACGCCGTCACCTTCCCGATGATCGGCGACCCCGAATTGAAGGTCGCCAAGCTCTACGACATGTTGCCTGAGGACGCCGGCGATACCTCCGAAGGCCGGACTGCGGCCGACAACCAGACCGTGCGCTCCTTGTTCGTAATCGGTCCAGACAAGAAGATCAAGGCCTCGCTCACCTACCCAATGAGCACGGGACGTAACTTTGACGAGGTGCTGCGCCTACTGGATTCCTGCCAGCTCACCGCGGAGTACCGGGTGGCGACGCCGGTCAACTGGCACCACGGTGAGGACGTAATCATCGTGCCGGCTGTCTCCGATGACGACGCTCGCGTGAAGTACCCCGACGGCTGGAAGTCTCCGCTGCCCTACCTGCGCCTCGTGGCTGACCCCAGCGCGTAGGCACGCTCCGCGCCGCGAATGGCCCCACTGGTCGGCCAACGAGCGGCGCGCAGAAAGGCCGACGACGACTAGAGCAGTTTGGCCTCCAGGAGAGCCTTGAAGTTTTCGGTGGAGTCTTCAAAGAGTTTCTTGGCCAGGCGCACGATGACCGGCTCGGCGAGCTTGAAGAAACCACGACTTTCACCCCTGAACAGAGAGTCCATCCGCGTACCGACGTCGGTCGACTGCAAGGAATTCTCCACCTCGAGCTGGAAAGGACCCGACGTGGACCTCGCGGAGAACCTCGAGTTCGCGACGTACTCTGTGACTTCGGACTCAGATTCAAAGGTGCGCCCGAGGAACTTGCCGATATAGGTCAGGTGACTGCCGAGCTGAAGGGGTGAATCCTTCGTACGCACTTCGATCACTCCGTGGTTCCAGTCGGGAATTCTCTGCGTATTGACGAGCGCGTCAAACACGTCTTCCACGGAACGCTCGATTACGCACGTGATGGGAAATTCGTCCATGCAACCCTCGCTTCAAATTAAGGATGTTCCAATTGCGACGAATGGACCGCTCACAGCGTTTCACCCGTACGCCAAGCGTGGTGCACGCCGACGCCGTGCGCGAGGTGGTTAGCCGTAACGCGCCGGTTCGTGTCAGCACCCCCCGGCACAAGCCGAGAGGAAACCCCTACGTCCTCAGGTGATTAGGGCCCGCAGGGGCTCCAGATACTCGGGGGCGGTGCGCAGATACGAACCACGGATCACCGTCCAGGCCCGGATCAAGAACTCGTCCAGACCGGCGTCGGCGAACGCGGCGATGCGCCGGCGCGTCTGCACGCGGTCGGCCAGGAAGTTATCGAGCGGATTCCACAGGTACGACGCCACGTCATACTCGCGGTCGGCGAGGTACGGCTTGGGATCGATCGCGACGAAAGCTTCTCCAGAGCGCAGGATGTTGTGGTGGTGGAAGTCACCGTGCACGAGCCAGTCGGCGCCACCGCGAATCTCAGCGAAGAGCGAGCGCGCCAGCGAAACAAGTTCGCCGCCTTCGGATTCAGCCTGGTCGAGCCAGCGCGCCACCTCGGGCTCGACCGAGCGAAACGGTGCTTGGGCGGGCCGCCACAGGCGTCGCGCGATATCGACCGCAATGGCCGTCGCTTCATTTTCGCTCAAACGGGAGAGATCGTCACCGGGAACGGCCCGCTCCTCGAGCAGAATCGGCCCGGACCGGCGCAGGACTCGCACGGCGCCGTCACCGTTCCAAAGCTCGAGCGCGTCACCTTCGTGGAGCGATTCGTCGTCGCCTCCCCACGGCACTTTGATGACACTGCCGTCGCTCAGCGGCGCGACGAACGAGACGTTCGACATCGTGAATGGCGGTCCTACCGTAAGCCCGATCAGCGCTGCGTACTCCTCAGCGCTTTGGCGGGCGGCCGAGAGGTCCACCATCGGCTCAAACGAGTTGTCCACCGCGCCAGCCTAGGGTCCGCCTTTTGTTTTGGGAGTTCGCACCACGTGTGCGCGACCCATTGATTCGAGACGACCAGCCCGTGCTCTAGTAGTAGTGGCGTCGTCCGCCCACCGCGTGGCCGATCGATCCGAGGACCCAGAACGCCAGCCCGACTATGACCATGAGGACACCGAGAGTCCAGAGGATCGGAATGCCGGTGAGAAACCCAATCAAGAGCAACACCAGTCCGAACGTAATCATGCCGCACCAACGCAGTTAATGGCGCCCAACAACGCGACTCGCTCGGCCAACGCGGCCAGTTCTGCGCCTCCAGGCGGCGCAATCGAGATATGGACTCTTGCAGATCTACCCATAAAGCCTTCTCCTTGCTCAATCCCGAACCAACGGTCCGGTACGGCAGTAGCGAAGTCTGGGCTTGTCGTTAACTCAACCCTACGCTTCGCGGCGACCTTCGTGACCGCGTGGACCAGAATGGCGCCTCGGTGCACGTGAGACCCATCCGCATGATCGCTGACCACATGATTGGAACGGCTCGCGCTGGCAACAAGATTCAACGTGTTCGCCCACACGTTGCGTCATCTCGGTGTCGAGCTCTCGCGTGATGGCGAGCCACGAACCCTACGCCAAAGGTCGAATTGCCATTGACTTCATCGCTTGATCCTTTCTGATCGAAGGTTCCTTTCTCCCCAAGTCGTCTCCGACTGAATTCGGGCGGTTGGGGCTCAGAAGGAACGACACTCAAAAGGAAACCGGCACCCACTTTCGACCCCCGTCGTAGGTCATGATCATCGAGTCGGTGCCGTTCGCCCCCGGCACGAGAGCCACTCCCCGAGCGACACTCGTGAATCCGAGGTAGGAGAGGCGCCCGTGGAAGACAACGGGCCAACGCACACCCCCGCCAAAGCTGGCTATCAGTTGGTCACGAAGTCCCACCGACCGCCCGACGAGTAGTTCCCCGGGCCTCGGAGTCGTAGTAGAGCGCGACGATCATGGCGCCAACGTCACGCTCACGTGATCGGACACGTCAAGCAGTTCAACCCACGTCTGACCGGGCTTCAGATTGATCACCTTGCCTGATGCGTTCTTGTAGACAGTGGTCCGGCGAAGGCTCCGCCGCGACCACGTTCCGCGCTGCAACGTGCTGCCCGAAAAGACCTCGACGGGGCCCGAACCGATCAGTTGCGCGTACGAGTCAATGACGCCGACGCCACCCACGTAATTCACGGTCATCACGATCACATTCTTGGGCGAGATCCGAACACCGTTCGCCGACACATCGGCCTCGCCGAATATCGAGCGGTCCCACGAACCGGTTTTCGTGTCCCACGAATAGGAGGTGGCGAAACCAGAGTTGAATCCCACCACGAACGACGACACCCGCGGGCCGGGCGGCCTGCCCTTGGCCGACGAGTAGGTGAAGAGCGCGGGAGCTGGCCGCGGCTTGCCCACCTTGGCCATCAAGAGCTCGGCGTTGGCGAAGAGGTTGTGCGGGGGGTATCGACTGGAGCTGCGAAACATGGCGGAGCCGCTGGTGGCCTCATCGAGGAGCTTCACCGGCGCGGTGGCGATGCTCCTCACGGCGTATTCCGCACCCCCGGAAAAGGCGAACAGGCCGCCAATGGGGAACACGATCTCACGATCGGTGCGCCGCACCGAGCGTATTGGACCAACCTGGGTGGGAAGACGTGAATTGAAGATTGCGGCCAAACGAGTGATGCCGCCTTCAACAATCTCTTCGTAGACCACATCGGCGTCCTGTATGCCGTATTGGGGCATTGCCTCGGGAGTGTTGTCAATCTTTATCGTGAGCGCCGATCGGTATTTCGTCAACTTTGTCGGGTCGGGCAGTCCGGTCAAAGGATCCACCGGAACGGCTTTCAACGTCGACGTCGTGGTCGCGCCTGAAGTAGTAGTCGTCGATGTTCCGCCAATAGTCGTCGTGGTGGTCGAATCGGCGAAAGCGCCAGAGACCATCAAAGAACTCGCGCCCAGCGCTATGGCCGCCGTGGACACCAGGATTTTCTTCATAGCGTAAATTATCGCGTGGACACGCCGCCACTAAGCCGTCGCCAGCTTGACGGACGAGGTCGGCTGGTGATTGATCACCTCACCAATCAGAGAAAATTGTCGAGACTGGACGCTGGCTATCATCAAGTTCATCATTTCAATTTCTGCGCATCCCAAAAGCGCCCCCTGTGCCCGAAAATTCGTGCGGTTTATTGGGCTTTACTGCGGCCCTCCACGCTTTAAAGTCGTGAGGGGGCCCGAGCGATGAGGCGAGCCCGGTATGGTCGCCCGGTTCAACGCCGACGATTTCCCAACAAATTGAACGTATTTCGACTCGCCATTATCACGACGCTCGCCCTGACTGGCGCAACGGTCACTCCCACTATCGCCCAGGCGAGTCGCGTTCATCAATTGACCGAGACTCCTCTGTTCTCGGTCGGACTGGCGCGTTGCACCTTCGTTGATCACTCGCGTACTGTCCTTAACTACTCGAAGGCGCCATTCAAGGTGTTGTCGACCAGTCGCACGCTCGTGACCGAAATACGTTATCCAACCGCGCTGGTTGCGAGTGGGCCTGTTGAAGTCGCCGGAGCACCACCCGCGACACAAAGCGGCGGTTATCCAATGGTCGTCTTCGCCCATGGCTACGACGTCACGCCCGACACCTATGCGCCGCTCTTGGACGCGTGGGCGCAAGCGGGCTTCGTGGTGGTGTCGCCCTTCTTTCCCGACGAGACGCCGTCAGCGGTCGCGGCGCAGCCCGGTACCGACACGGAAGACGATCTGGCCAACGAGCCGGCAGACCTCACTTTCGTGACCAACGCAGTCCTCCAAGCGTCCGCCAACAACACTTCGAACTGTCACATTGTCAGCGGTCTCGTTGAACCCACCGAGATCGCTCTGGCGGGACACTCCGACGGGGCGACCGCCGTGGCGATGCTGGCCTTCGATCACGGTGTCGATCCCCAAGGAGTTAATTACGCCGACTTACGCGCGGGAATCGACTATCGATCCGTGATTATCATGTCGGGCGCGGAGGACAAATCCCAGTCATACGCCGACGAAGCAAGTCACCCACCACTTCTGATAATTCACAGTTTGGTCGATCGTTGCAATCCGATTCGAAACGACGTGAAACTCTACGATGACATTCATCAAACCAATAAGTGGTTCCTCGCCCTGCGATCGGCCCACCATCTTCCACCGTTCGATGGCGACGATCTACCCGCCTTTACGGCGGTCGCCGCGATAACGATCCGTTTTCTTCAAATGTCGCTCCAGGCCGCGACGCCCTCGAACAGTCTCTTGGCCTACGGCAATCAGTTCCCGTCGGTGGCGCGCATGTACAGCGGCGCACTCGGAGCGACGGTGCTGCACGCGCCGAAATTGAGAGAGATCTGTGGTCCGAATTAGTGTTCGTCATTACGTACCGCCCAGCGCGCCACCTCCTGTTCAGTTCCCCTCGATTGAGGAGCAGCCGGAAAGGGACGATCAATTCCGAAACCAGTGCGGTTGTTCTTAGGCCCTTACAACCTCGCTTCAATGCGCAAGCGGTGGCGCAACGTCCGCTCAATTGAATGCGGGAATCAGACCGCGAGTTGTCGCCGGAGACGCCCCGAGACGGACTACTTGAATGAACGCTGTTCAGCGACCCAAAACCCGCGTGATTGACTCGTCGCACCACCATTTCGTTATTGCTGGACTTCCCGTCTACGACCAATGAAGAAATAGGCCAGCGATCCCGTTAAGTTCGTGCTGGCCACCCGCCATATCCATTTGGGGCCGCGCACTTGGTCGCTAGAGCGACTCGAAAGGTCACGCCACACGAACGGAGTGACTGCGAGCCACGTGACCAAGACTGACGCGATGATCATCGTTTTTCGGGTGCGCGAATCCATAAGCCAAGTATGCCATTCGCCATCCCTCAGTTCGCTACCGCTTGACCAAGAGACGAAACTGGGCATCGGTTCGAAGCTCAGTAAAGATTGGTGAGTACATCACCTCAAGCTGGGCGTCGCCTCGGGCCGGTGATCGTGACGCGGAAACCTAGCTACCCCATCTACTTGGTACCTCTCCAAGATGGTGGTCACCGTGCGGCTCATCGATGACGCCAGTTCACGGGCATAGTCCCAACGTGAACGATCGCCACTCAGGTTGCAGAAGATCGACTTCCGTAGACCTTTGAGGCGGGAAACATACCCGCTTTGGAAGTACCGGTCATCGAATCGCCCTCGACAGTGACTTCGAATTTTAGAGTGAGTCGCATCGGTGTCGTGACCGCCTGGGACCAAGTCAACCGGTTTCCATCCGCGACCGCGTCGAGGAAGTCCACGGTCTCCGCGTCAGAACGAGCGGTACCGTGAATCACGCCATCCTGTTCGGTGATGTCGAAGACAACTTCCATCTTGCCAATGAGCGTATCGATGGTCACGTCCCATGATCCTGCGAAGGTAGTCATTGCGTTCATCGTCCTTTGGAGTCTGGATGGTTGCGAGTGTGCGGCGCTCCCACTTCTAGGTCAAATTCGTGAAATCGCTATTCACACGATACCTCGATGTCCGGCCATTTCTGATGACTAAGGGTTCGGGTACCCGTCGCAGCCGACGTCCGAAAGTACGCCGAATCATCCACCTCCGGCTGAATTGTCGCAATCCACGAACGTCCTTTGGGTCACGACCGTGACTTTCTGCAGGATCTCGCAAAAAATATTCGATGCCGTGAATCAACTCTTGGCTTTTGACTTGTTCAAGGCCACGGCGGCGCGAACGAGAGCCTTGAACGCCTTCTCGTCGATCTTCTCGCCCTCGTGAACGTCAATGGCACGTCTCGTGTTCCCGTCCAGACTGGAGTTGAAGAGGCCCGAAGGATCCTTCAGCGCCGCCCCTTTGGCGAAGGTCATCTTCACGACNNACTTCGGGATCGGCTTCCTTGATCAAGGTGCGGAGCCGGCTGAGCATCTGGCCGCGCCAATCGCCAAGTTCCTTGATTCTCGCGTCTATCAACTGAGACGGAGACTTGCTATTCCGCGACTCTTTCTTCTCCACGCCCATTTCTCTTCCTTTGTATCGAAGCTTTGGCCAATTAAGGCCATCCCCACCGGCCACATTCTACGGAGAGATGGCCTTTCGCGGCTCAACGTGTTTCCTCGATGACCGATCAATCTTCGGGAAGAGCGCCAAAATCGCTCTTGGCTTTTTTATACCACCCCATCCCTCGAATTGGATTCTTCCACCTAGCCTTCATCTCCTTCGAGGCACCCTGGTGCGTTGTGTCACCCCCAGCGACCATTTCTTTCAAGTGGTTATCTTGCGCCTTTATAACCTCATCCGCACTATCTCCGCGGTGTGCGAACTCACATGGTCCACCCAGCTGTTTGCATGTCATTGTCTTCATGAATCTCGCTTCCTTTCGTGGTATCGGGCCGTCAATTAGGACGAGTGGGCACCAATGAGAGATTTCGTCTCATAGTTTCACAGAGTCGTCTGTGCTGGCCATCACGGCAATCGCCAAACGGCTCAGAGCCGCGCCTGAATGCGGACGAGGTTGCCCGAGGGGTCGCGGAACGCGCAGTCACGCACTCCCCAGGGTTGGGACGCCGGTTCCTGGAGCACCTCGGCGCCCGACGCCCGGACC
>PLXU01000170.1 GCA_003151555.1 Acidimicrobiaceae bacterium
AGCGGTGCGTGTAGAACTGGCACCCTTTCTTGCCTTCGGCGCTGGCGAATTGGGAGAGGAAGTATTCGTAAACCCGGCCCAGGATGTCCTTGGTGCGGTTAGCCGCGTCGCTCAGGCCGAACTGCTCGAGCAATTCGTTCGAGCGCTTCACGACGAAGGACTTATCGAGGTGGTTGAGCAGACCAATCATACGTAGGTTCTCAAAGCCGGTCAGGTTCTCGTCCACCGTCGCGTACTGTCCGGCCAGTCCGATGCTGCGGCGAACCTCGTCGGGACGCTTGACAACGTCGATGCCGTTGACGGTGGCCTTGCCTGACGTGGGTTTCAATATCGTCGAAAGGATCCGGATCATGGTGGTCTTGCCTGAACCATTGGGTCCCAACAATCCAAAGACCTCGCCGCGCGGGACTTGCAGGGTCACGTCGTCGAGCGCACGAACCTCGCCGTCCTTGAACGTACGAACAATATTGAGAGCCTCCACGGCGAAATCGGACATAGCGGCCAGTTTAGGAACTAAATGCCCACTCACGAACCCAAATACCGCTGGGGGCGGTACCTTCTGTACATGGCTATTTCGGACAGTGAGATCGCACAGGTCCGTGCGGCCACTGACATCGTGGCCCTCATTAGTGAACAGGTGGCGCTCAAGAAATCGGGACGACGATGGAGCGGGCTGTGCCCCTTTCACACCGAGAAGACGCCCTCCTTCTCAGTAAACGCGGAAGAGGGCCGCTACTACTGCTTCGGCTGTCGTGTCTCGGGCGATCAGATCACCTTCGTACGTGAGATGCAGCACCTGGACTTCGTGGAAGCAGTCCGGCTACTGGCCGATCGCGCCGGCATTGAACTGCACGAGGACGCCAACGCGGGGCCAGCGCGCAAGGAGCGCCAGGAATACATGGCGGTCATGGACAAAGCCGTCGAGTGGTACCACGAGCGACTACTTAAGGGTCCCGACGCACGTCCGGCGCGAGAGTACCTGCGCTCGCGCGGCATCGACGGCGACGTGGCCCGACAGTTCAAGCTCGGCTGGGCGCCCGACGAATGGGACGGCCTCGCGAAGGCGTTGCAACTAAATGAAAAGCAATTACTCGGTACGGGACTTGGTTTTGTCAACAAGGGTGATCGCCGACAGGATGCGCTTCGCGCACGAATCATCTTTCCGATCTTCGACTCCGGAGGCAAAGCCATTGCCGTGGGGGGTCGCATCATGCCCAACAGTGATGACGCGCCCGCTCGGTCCGACGCTCGCGTGGAGGCAAAGTACAAGAACAGTCCCGAAACGACGATCTATTCAAAGCGCCGAACCCTCTACGCCCTTAATTGGGCGAAGGACGACATCATTAGGTCNNGGCATGCCACGTGCGGTCGCCACGTGCGGCACGGCGCTGGGCGAAGATCACTTTCGCATCATGCGTAACTTCGCCAAACGCATCGTGCTGGCCTACGATGCCGACAGCGCCGGACAGAGTGCCGCGGCTTCGGTGTACCAATGGGAGCGCCAGCACGAGGTCGACGTGCTGGTGGCCCGCCTGCCCAAGGGAAGTGACCCCGCGGACCTCGCACGCAAGGATCCCGAGGCTCTTCGTCAGGCGGTTTCCGAGGCGGTGCCCTTCCTGCAATTTCGATTAGATCGAGTGCTTGACGCTGCCAACCTCGCCACCGCCGAGGGGCGGGCGCGGGGAGCGGAACTGGCCATGCAAGTGTTGGCCGAACACCCGAGCGATCTGGTGCGTGACCAGTATCTGATGCAAGTGGCGTACAAACTGCGCCTCGAAGAGACTGCGCTCAGGCCGCGAGTGGCGGAGATGGTTCGCGGTGGCGTTAAGCGACCGATCCCCAATGAGCCAATCGGCGACGACGCGCCCGCACGAAGTCGACCGCCGGTTGTCGAGATGCCCCGCCCCGGGCTTGAAGCCCTGCGACTGTACGTGCACTTTTCTGGCGAGGTGAAGGACCGGCTCATCGGCGCCTATTTCGTGAATGACATTCAGCGTGAGATCTTCGAGGGCCTCACGTCCGGCCAGCCGATTTCGGACGTCATCGATCAGTTGCAACGTCGAGGCGAAGAGGATGCCGCACAAGTGCTTAGCCAATTGGTGGTAGATGAACTCGACCGTGACTACACCGCGGCTGACGTCAGCGCGGTCATCTCGCAGTTGATTCGAAGCGCTGTGGGAGTGGAACTAAAGAACGTTGAGCGCGACCTACGAGGCGGCATAATTGCACCGGACGTCGCGATGGCGACGGTGCGCGACGTAAAGGAACGAGTCGAACTACTCAGCACGTCTCAGGGCGAAGTTGCCGAAAAGGACCTACGCAGTTGGCTGCTTACACGCTCACCGGTGCCGCAGACGTGACGGATCGGCCATTCGGGCTGATTGGCGGTCTGGTAATGATTGCGCCCCTCAGTGCTGAGGAGGAGCGCAAGTTGCACCCGATCATTCAGCGAGGACGTGAAGCCGCGCAGGAGTTGGCGACAGTGGAAGCGTTCGACCCCGCCAAGCGCCGCCGCCTGTTGCGCCAGCGTCAGGCCGGTCAAGAGGCCGAGTCACT
>PLXU01000093.1 GCA_003151555.1 Acidimicrobiaceae bacterium
GAAGGAAGCAGCGATCATTCAAGATCTTTACCTCGAGGGAAAGAAGAAGGAAGCCGAGGCGGCGGTGCCGGCTGAGTTCTTAGAACTCACTACTTTGTGCGGTCCCCAGAGCTACGTCGCCGAACGAATCGCTGCGTTTAGGGCCGCCGGCGTCACGCATTTGCAGGTGTACCCGGTTGCTAGAGATGGTCAAAATTCAGCCTCGCTCATCGAGACGGTGAAGGGNNGAGACGTTGTGGCGTTGTTGGCCTCCTGCTGTTGGTGGTCGGTGCACCGCTCTGGATCACGAATGATGGCGTGTCGGCGGCGACGAAGAATGAGGTTCCGACGTGTTCAATCACGTCGCTGCGCGTTACCCAGGAGGGTGCGAGCGCCGGCATGACCCAGACAGAGCAACTCTTTTGGATCAGGAACGTGAGCGCACACGAATGCTCGTTAAAGGGGTATCCAATGATTTCATTCATCGACTTGGCCGGCAAAAGCCGTTCACCAGCACTGCGCGATCAACCGGGCCCCACCTACACGTTCTACGGCAATGCTCGCGGTCGCGGCGCGCCGTTGGTGGATCTCAAGCCTCTCGGCGGACTGGCGTCGTTCTGGTTGGTGGGTGACGACACCTACCCACCGTCGCACTGCGTGAAGTCGGTCATAACAAGAATTGCGGTGCCCGGAAGTGGAGGATCAACGACTGTCCGAGCGCGCTCAAATGAGCTATTTGATTTCTGCGGCGTGGTGTCGGTCGATCCAATTGTTGCGGGATTGTCAGGCTCGATACCGGCGAGAACACTCGCTGACGTGCCGGGACTCTCGTCACGAGCGACCTGAACGATTACGGCTCTCGAAGGCTGCGAACGACGCGGTGGTGAACAAACGCAAGCTAAGACGATTCCGCGTAGAGCCGCAATGTCTTACTACGTAATCTGATACAGTCATCGCAACGGATCGGAGTCGCAATGGCGGTAAAGGGATGGCAGCGTGCCCAAGACCCGGCGCTGCTCGTGCTCACCTCGCTCGCCGCTGGCCCGATGCATGGTTACGCCCTGATCAAGGACATCGAATCCATCGCGCACGTCACCCTCGGCCCCGGAACCCTCTACGGCGTTTTGAACCGGCTGGAAGAGCAGGGACTCGTGGAGCCCCTGGCGGCCGAAGAACGTCGTCGACCCTACCGGCTGACCGGCGCCGGCGCGGCGGCGCTGCGCGAACGATTGTTGGTCACGTCGAAGGTCGCCACGGTTGGCTTGCGTCGTCTGGGCACGGCTCACGCGTGACGGGCCCCGCCAAGCTCACGCTGCTTTCACTACGCACGTATCCCGCGTGGTGGCAAGAGCACTACCGCGAAGAGATGGAAGCGTTGATCGACGCTTTGACCAAAGAAGGTCGGTCGTCGCTGCGCATTTCGCTCAATCTCCTCGGGGGATCCCTGCGGGCACGGATCCTCGGGACGGGCGCTCCGGCGTCGCGCCAACTGTGGTCGCGTCGCACGCAAACGGCGTTGCTCATCGCGACGCTACCTTGGTTCGCCATGATTCCCTTGGTCGCCATCTTTTCCGCCAACAGCGGCGAGTACGGCTATTTTCACGGAAGCCAAGGCGCCCGACTACCCCGCGCGGGGGTCTACGCCCACAACTTCGAGTCAATTGTCTTCGGCCTCGCCGTCGTGAGTTTCTTCATCGCCGTATTTGGTTGGAGTCGACTGCACGATGGGTTGGCGAAGGGTGAAAAGAAGGGGTGGCTGCCGCGAGCCTCTCTGGTGGCCGCCATTTTTGGCGCCGGTCTCGTCCTGGTCGCCCTGCCGTACGGCCTCTATACGGCGACGGCAAGGTATTGTTTCGGCAACATTGGCACCAGGACGTCCTTTCACTGCGTTATGAAGCCACACGGTCTCACGATCGCGCAGGTACTTGCCTTCACTGGCCTCGCTCTACTCGTCGTGGCCTTTGTCCTGGCTCCGTTCGTCATTGCGAGAGCGGTTCGTCGTTGCGACCTGCCCGACATCTCCTTGCGCTCCGGGTCCAGAGTCGCGACGGTGTTCTCGACGCTGTTCGCGTTCATGGCCGTCGCGATCTCGGGCTGTGGGGTGGCCGCGGCATTGCAGCCAATTCCACTGAAGGGAATGAGTTATTACCTAGAGAGGTCGGCACTGGGCGGCTGGTACATACTGCTCGCCGCGGCGTTCGTGTCCCTGGCTGTCGTGAGCAGCCTCGGTACGTTCTCGGCGCGACGTTCGTACCGTCGAATGATTGCCCTAGAGGGCTGATCTTTACCCGTCTCGCAAGTTTTCATTTCTACGCCACGGCCCGTTGATTCGAAGGAGCCTGGTCGGGTTTTTCCGCGACGCAACGGGAGTAGACATGGTCTAGCTGACGAGGCACCACCGCAAGATAGGGAGATCATGAAGAGTTTTCTTAAGCGATGGTGGCAAGTACCTCGGGCCCTCCGGATCATTTCCGTGATAGTGATTTTCGCCGTTATCGGCTCGGTCGACAACTACGAGAGTCACCGTCACCATTCCGCGAATGGCCAGATCCTCTTTTGCCAGTCGCTGTTCTTTCTCATCGTGCTATTCGTTTTCTTGTATTCCGAAGCGAAGCACGAAGGACGCCTGCGTAACAATCTGTAGAACTGCCGGTCTGAAGGCTGCCTTGTCTAAGCGCGAAATACTGACGTTGCGCCAACAGAATTGTCGCCGCGGCGATGAAGCTGCTCGTTACGCGCCGCTTACGTCGCGTCCACCCGACGCCAGCCACGCGTTGTACATCGCCGCGTAAGCTCCGCCCGCCTTGAGTAGTTCGCTCGGTGTACCCATTTCGACGATGCCCCCCTGGTCGATGACGACGATTCGGTCGGCGCGCTGGGCCGTCGTGAGTCGGTGCGCAATAAGAATGGCGGAACGCCCCTCGAGCAGTCGATCGAGGGCGCGCTCAATGACCGTCTCGCTGCGCAGGTCCAGTGAAGACGTCGCTTCGTCCAGGATCAAGACCCGGGGCCGGGCCAGGAATGCGCGGGCCAGGGCGAGGAGTTGGCGTTCGCCGGCGGCCAGGGTCTGGCCGCGTTCGTGGACCACGGTGTCGAGGCCGTCGGGTAACCGGTCCACCAGGTCGCGCAGGCCCACCACGTCAACGGCCTCTTCGATCTCTTCGTTGGTGATTTGCGTTCGTCCGAAACTCAAGTTGGTGCGAATCGAGCCGGCGAAGAGGAAAGCCTCTTGGGGGACGACGCCTAACTGCGAGCGAAGCGAATGTAGCGTCACGGTGCGGATATCCACGCCGTCGAGCAGCACCCGGCCTTCGGTGGGATCGTAGAAGCGGTTGGCCAGCTTGGCCATGGTGGACTTGCCGGCGCCGGTCGGACCCACGAAGGCGACCGACTCGCCGGGCGCGATCTCGAGATTGATGTCGTGCAAGACGAGCTGGCCCGGCACGTAGCCAAAACTGACGTGCTCGAACGTGATGCGCCCCTCGATGGTGGGCAGCGTCGCGGCGTCCTCGACTTCGTCGACCGTGGGCGGGGTCTCCACCAGTTCGCGCAGGCGAATAATCGAAGACCGGCCCTGCTGGAGCGCGGTGTACTGCTGGACCAGCAGTTGAATCGGCGAGAAGAAGCGGTTCAGGTACAAGAAGAAGGCCGCCAGCGCCCCGAGGCTCAATTGGTGGTGCAGGTACATGTGTCCGCCAATGCCGAGCAGGAGGCCCTGGCCGAGGATGCCGATCATGATGGTGGCCGGCCCGTAGATCGAGTTGACCCGCCCGGTGTACAGGTTGGAGTCGCGGTAGGCCCCCACGACGTGGCGGTGGTTGCGGATATTGCGGCGCTGACGGTTGTTGGCGGTTACCACGCGAATGCCGTAGAGGGACTCGGAGAGATCGGCCAGCACGTTGGCGATGCGGTCGCGCACCAGCAGGTAGCCGCGCTCCGAGGCGCGGTGAAACCAGATGGAGATGACGAAGAGCAGCGGCACGATGAGCAGGATCGTCCACGTCGCTAGGGTCACGTTGAGCGAGAAGAGCACGATCGTGATGACGACCATCGTGAGTCCCTGCAGGGCGAACGAACTGATGCCGTCTTGGATGAGCTGCTGGAGGTTTTCGACGTCACTGGTCATGCGGCTCATCAGCACGCCCGTCTTTTCGTCGGTGAAGAAGTCGAGGCTCAGGCGCTGAAAGTGCGTGAAGACGCGGATGCGAAGGTCGTGCATCACCCGTGAGGAGAGCCGTCCGGTCACGTCGACCTGCATTCGTTGCAAAAAGACGCTGACGAAGGCCGAGGCCAGATAGAGAAGGGCGCAGACCGCGATGATCGTGAGGGAGCGGTGGCCGCCGAGGGGTTCGCGGGTCCCGCCCATGCCATTGTTGATGGCGAACTCCGTCAACAATGGCCCGACCTGCATCACGAGGCTGATCACAATGACCAGGAGTGAGCCGGACGTCACGTAGCCGGGATAGACCCTGAGCAATTTCGGCAGGGTCAGGCGCTCGCGCTCCTTGGCGCTCGGACGCTGCGTGAAGTTGATCGCGGAGGGTGGGTGGGGCGGTTCCTTGGCGAGCAGCTTGGTCGCCTCGGGCATCAGTTCACTGGGTATGCCGCCGAAGGGCAGTCCGGTGGCCACCCCGCCGCCGAACATTCCGCCACCGCCGCCCCAGCCGCCCCAGGCCATTACGGCGTCTCCGGCTTGGTCTGGGCCAGCACTTGCACGTACAACGCCGACGTGGCGAGCAGCTCGTCGTGGGTGCCGGTGGCGACCACTCGACCTTCGTCCAGCAAGATCACTCGACTGGCCAAGGCAATGGTCGAGATTCGGTGCGCGATCACGATGGTCGTGCGTTGTTGCAGCAAACGGCCGAGCGCCTCGTAGATGCCCGCTTCGATGTGCACGTCAATGGAGCTGGTGGCGTCGTCGAGAATGAGGATGGGCGGATTGACCAGTAACGTGCGCGCAATGGCGATGCGCTGGCGTTGCCCACCCGAGAGGGTGTACCCGCGCTCGCCGACCACGGTGTCGTAACCCTCGGAGAGGTTCACGATGAACTCGTCCGCGTTGGCGGCCTTGGCTGCGTTCTGGACTTCCTCCAGGGTCGCGTCGGGACGGCCGTAGGCAATGTTCTCGAAGATCGAGATGGAAAAGAGGAAGGGCTCGTCAAGCACCACGCCAACGTTGGCGCGTAGCGACGACATGGTGAGGTCGCGGATGTCGTGGCCGTCGATGCAGATCGCCCCGTCGGTGACGTCGTAAAAGCGCGCGAGCAGTCGCGCGATGGTTGACTTGCCCGACCCGGTGCGCCCCACGATCGCCACCGTTTCACCGGGCGCGATGTGGGCGTCGAAGTCACCAAGGATCTCGACCCCGTTGTTGTACGCGAAGCCCACGTGGTTAAAGTCAATGCTTCCCTGCACCGTCGACAGGTCGAAGGCACCGGGCCGTTCTACGATGTCGGGATTCTCGTCGAGAATCTCGAAGATGCGCTCGGCGCTGGCTCGGGCGCGTTGGCCCATCATGACCAGTTGGCCGAGCATCATGAAGGGCGCCTGCAGCATCAAGAGATAGAGATTGAACGAGACAATGTCCGCGACGGGGAGGTTGCCCTGCAGCACCATCCACCCGCCGAAGAAGAGCACCAGGGAGAGACCTAACTGGGGCAGGTTCTGCACCCAGGGCGACCAGGTGCCGCGTATCTGGGCGTCCTTGATGTAGGCCCAGGCCACGCGTTCGGCGGTGTCGGCCAGCCGATTCACCTCGGCCTCTTCTTGGGCGAATGACTTCACGACGCGCACGCCGTTGACGTTTTCGTCCACGATCGTCGCCACGTCGGCCAGGCGGGCCTGGATTATCCACGAGATGGGGAACATCACCCGTCGCATCTTGATGCCCACGAAGTAGAGAATGGGCATCACCACCAGGGCAATGCACGCGAGAATCCACGAGATGTAGAGCATGAAACCGAAGGCCAGGATGCCGCCGAGGCATTGCACGACGATGAGGGGCGCGAAGGTGGAATAGGCCTGAACGCTGCGAATATCGCTGTTGGCGCGACTGATGAGCTGTCCCGACTGGACCCGATCGTAGAAGCTGAAGGAGAGCCACGTCAGGTGCTCGTAGATCAACGAACGAAGATCGGCTTCGACGTTGTAGGCCGTATAGAAGAGGTAGCGACGCGACACGATGCCCGACACGCCCGAGATCAGACCGATTACCAAAATGTGCTCCACGTTGGCGTGAAGTGCACTCGAGTGTTTCACGAGACCCGTAATGGCGCCGCCCAAGACGTTGGGTATCAGCGTCTGGAGAATCAAACTGACGAAGGAGAGGACGATGGCGGTCAGGAACGTCAGACGGTGCGAGGCAATGACCGGCAGGACCCTTCGCCACCAGGGCAAAGTTTTGTCTCGCAATATTCGTTCGCGCGGACCCTCGTAGCTCGAGCGCACGCCGCCTAGGGGATTAGCCGAATCATCCTCTCCGCCCGGCGCGGAGCCGGTGGAGAGGGAAAGAGCCATCAGTGAATTCTACCGGGAGCCCTCGATTTACCTTCCTGGCAACGGTCGCCATCCGCCCCCATCAATGAAGCCGAAGGCGTAATGTGACCTCGTGCACAGACCACTGGTAATCAATCACCCCATCGTTGCGGACAAGGTTCGCCAGTTGCGCGACGTCGCGACGTCCAACGCCGACTTTCTGCGCCTGGCCGGTGAAATCTCGCGCTTCGTCGCCTACGAGGCCTTTCGCGATACGCCGGTGACCGCCACGACGGTCGATACACCAGTCACCAAGGGTGCGCCGGCCGTGCGGGTGGAAACCGAATACGTGATAGTGCCCATCCTTCGCGCGGGCCTGGGCATGTCGCCCGCGGTGCAGGAAGTCTTGCCCCACCACCGCGTCTGTCTGGTGGGACTGCGGCGAAACGAGGAGACCCTGCAGCCCACGGTCTACCTCGACGGACTGCCCGACACGCTGGCGGGCGCGCACGTGGTGTTATGTGATCCGATGCTCGCCACTGGTGGTTCGCTGGTCTGCGTCCTCGACATGTTGGTGGAACGCGGCGCGACGGACATCACCGTGCTCTGTCTCATCGTCGCCCAACCGGGAGTCGATTTCGTGCTCGAACGCCATCCCAACGTCTCGATCGTCGCCGCGGCGTTGGACGCCGAGCTCAACGACGTGGGCTACATCACCCCCGGTCTGGGCGACGCCGGCGACCGGCTCTTTGGCCCGCCGGTGCGCTGACTACAGGCCGATGTCCTCGTTCCACAGTTCGGGGTGCTGGTGAATGAAGGTACCGAGCACTTCGGTGCAACCGGGATCGTCCAAGATAATGATCTCGACACCCAGTTCGCGTAACCAGTCGTGGCCGCCGTGAAAATTCATGGACTCACCAATGACGACGGCGCCGATATTGAATTGGCGTACCAGGCCCGAGCAGTACCAGCACGGTGAGAGGGTCGTGACCATCACGCACTCGGGATAGTCGCGTCGACGACCGGCCTTGCGAAAGGCGTCGGTCTCGGCGTGCACCGAAGCGTCGCCTTCCTGGACCCGTCGGTTGTGACCGGCACCGAGCAGCGTGGCGTCGCGGGTGAACAACGCGGCACCGATGGGAATGCCACCCTCGCGCAGCCCAATGATCGCTTCGTCGTAGGCAGTGGACAACATGTGTTGAGCCAGGTGAGTGGGCAGCGGTGTCCTTGAAGAGTGCATTCGCTCAGTATGCTCCAACACCGTGGGAGAGCGCACGTATTCAACGGAAATCGGTACCCAACGCGTAGAGCTGCCCGTGGTGTCGCTCAACGAACAGCTGGCCCTGGCCCTGCTCATCACCGTTGACATGGGGGTGGAGTTCATGTCCCAGGCCGGTCAGGAGCTGGCCAACATCCTGCGTCCCTACGACGTGGACATCGTGGCGACGGTGGCCACGATGGGCATTCCCCTGGTGGTCGAGGTGACGCGCCATTTGGGCCTCGACCAGTACGTGATATTGCACAAGACCCCCAAGATCCACCTGGCCGACGCCGTCAGCGAACGGGTCCGCTCCATTACCACCGACGTCGAGCAGCGCCTGCTTTTTGACCGTGCGCGGATCAAGGACGTGCAGGCCAAGCGCGTCGCCATTGTCGACGACGTCATTTCGACGGGCGCCTCCACCGGCGCGGCACTGCGCCTGCTTCGTGGCGTGGGAGCGAACATCGTCGCGATCGGGACCCTGGTGACCGAGGCCTCGCTGTGGCGCAGCGCCCTGGGCGAGGACGCGACGTTGGTGCGCGCCCTCGGATCTATCCCGGTCTTTCGCCCCGACGGTTCGGGCGGCCTCGTCGAGGACTGGATCGGCTGAGCGGATTTCAGTGTCGCTCGCAGTGACTGACCATGCGCTATGAGTAGTGGGCGAACCCGGAACCGCTCGAGACCGGCTAGCCGCGACCAAACAGTTTGCCGATTCGCTTCATGAGGCTGGGATTGACGTAGTACGCGTCGCGCTGCGCGTCGGTCATCGCGTCGTAGCGAGCATCCTTCGCACTTTCGACCTGGTCGAGTTGCATCTCTTGCACCGCGTCCGAATCTCGCAGCTCGGTGGGATTTGGTGGCGTCTTGCGCACGAAATTCAATGAGAAAATTCTGGGCGCCAGTGCCACGTTCACTCCCTCGTCCAATCGCCATCCTAAGCGAGCAACAAAAAACCCCGGGCCAGTGGCCCGGGGTTTTTTGCATGCCCTTGCTTCTTAACGATTCGGTTCCAGTTCGTTCTGGTGCTTCACTTGCTTGGCCACTCGACCCGATGACTTCTCGAGGATGAAATAGACCAGTCCCGCGATAATAACTCCCGTGGGCACCGAGAAGTCGGCTCCGCCGTACCAGCCGGCCGTGCAGGCGCCGTGCACCAGCTTGCCCGCGCAGGCCGCCCCGTAATGATTGGAGATCGGCGTCATCCAGTGCAGGGGGAAGCCCACCGGTGGCGGCGCCTTCGAATAGCACAGCGTGGCGCACACCACACCCACGACGAAGGCCACGATGGCGTTCCAGCTCACGCCGCCTGCGCCGCCGAAGTAGATGCTGTTCTTGTCGGTGCGTTGCAGTTCGGCGGGGTTGTAGCGGTATCGGCGCAGGATCCAGTCCATGATGAACACCCCGAACCACGGGGCGATCCACAAGATGATGACCCCGACGAACTCCTTCATGTACAGCGAGAAGGTTGACTGGAACATGGCCCAGATGGTCAGACCACAGGCGAGGACACTGTCCAAGATGACGGCCTGGAAGCGGCGCAGGCGAAAACCCATTGCCTGGAGTGACACGCCCGACGAGTACAGGTCGAGCGAGTTGATGCCGAAGAGCTGGACGATGGCGAAGATCAGGAATAGCGCGATGACCCAACTCGGAATGAAATGCTGGCCGTGCAACGCCTCGAAGGGGTTGGCCCCGTTCCAGTCGCCGACCTGCGCGCTCGAAGAGAGGAAGGTGAACGTCGCCGCGCCGAGCAGCATCATGAATATCTCGGGCACGGCGGTGCCGAGGAAGACCCAGCCCACGACCGAAGCCTTGGAGGCGTCACGGGCAACGTAGCGGGTGTAGTCATTGCCGCACTCGGTCCAGCCCAGTCCCGACAGGGCGAAGACAAAAGCTAGTCCGGCGGTGTAGAGCTCCCAGCCGCCCCCGAAACCCTTGAAACTACTGGAGCCGTGCTGGATGTCGAAGATCGCGAACAGCACAAAGATCGCGCCGAAGGGAATGATCAGCGCGCGTAGGACCTTGACCATGGTGGCGTGGCCGAAGTAGGGCACGATGGCCTGGATGGCGGCGGCGACCACGATGTAGAGCACCTTCAACGCACCGTTGACCTGGAAACCGGCCATCTGGGAGAGCACGATGGCGGCGCCGACAATGAGGATCAGCCCTTCGGTCTCGAAACCGATCTGGGTGATCCAGTTAAAGAAGGCCACCAGGCGCGACCCGTGCACGCCGAAGGGGGCGCGGCTAATGGCGAAGGCCGTGGTCCCCGTTTCGGGGCCCTGCAGCGATGCGAGGCCCAACAGCAAGAAGGAGACGTTGCCGATGATGATGATGCTGACGGCCGTTTTGAAGCTGAATCCGAACCCCATAAGTAGGGCTCCGTAGATGAAGTATTCGACGTTGATCGCCGAGCCGGTCCAGAGCGCTCCGATATTGCGCGGCGTGGCCCAGCGTTCGCTTTCGGGCACGTAATCAATGCCGCGTTGCTCAACGCGAAACGGTTGGTCGTCGGCCGAACCGTTGTGTGAGTCCAAAGTTGATGCCACTGGGTGTTCCCTCCCTATAGATGTCGTGCCCTCGTATCGACCGCGCGAGGCGCGAGCCGTACGCGACATGTTTACCCGATGGCGACGGGTGCGTGAAGGGAAAGTGAAGAATTTTTAGATTGGAAATGATGCGGCGTCGACGCGTGGGCGAGCGAGTCATTCGGTGACACGATCCTGAGGATCCTCTCACCGAGTGACGTACCGCGCTCGAGGGGGTGACGGCGGACAACTCTCGTCGCCACCGAGGCGGGGTCTAAGGTTCCGGGCATGGCGGCCGTAGTGGAAGTGGAGCAACTCCGAAAGTCCTACGGCCAGGTGGAACGTCTGCACGGAATCAGTTTCGAGGTTCAGGCCGGGGAGATATTGGGTTTCCTTGGCGTCAACGGGGCGGGCAAGACCACCACCATCGAGATCCTCGAGGGCTACCGGCCCCGCGACGGCGGCCGCGTATCGGTGCTCGGCACCGACCCGGCCAAGGCCACCCGCGAGTGGCGAAACCGGATCGGCCTAGTGCTGCAGGAGTGCGAACTCGATCCGGTCTACACGGTACGCGAGACGTTGACGATGTTCGCCCGCTACTTCGAGCGCCCGACTGACGTGGCGGCGACCATCGGCGCGGTCGGACTGCACGAGAAGGGCGACGAGCGGATCGGGCGGCTCTCGGGCGGACAAAAGCGGCGCCTCGACGTCGCGTTGGGACTGGTGGGCGACCCCGAGGTGCTGTTTCTCGACGAGCCCACGACGGGGCTGGACCCGGTCGCGCGTCGCGAGATGTGGTCCATGATCGAAGGACTGCGCAGCGCGGGCAAGACCATCTTCCTCACCACGCACTATATGGACGAGGCCGAGCACCTGGCCGACCGGATAATCATCCTGCGCGCCGGGCTGATCGCGGCCCAGGGGACGGCCGAGGAACTCAACGCCACGTTGGGTTACCACACGGAAATAACCTTTGAATCGTCTCCCGGTTTCGACGTGGCGCGCCTGCGCGGCGTACTGGGATCGGACGTGCAGTTAGAGGGTTCGGTCGTGCGGCTGAAGACCAACCGCGTGCAAGATGACCTCACCGTGCTGCTCGAGTGGGCGAAGGTCGAACGCGTCGAACTGGGCAAACTTCAAGCGATCCGACCGAGTCTCGACGACGTCTTCGTGAAGTTGGCCGAAGAAACTCCGGCGTCAGTGCAGGGATCGCCTCGTGAGTGACGCGCGACTCGCCGTCGCACAGACTCGTTTTGCGCTTCGCGGCTACGCGCGTGACACGAGTGCCCTCGTCTTCACGGCCCTCTTTCCGGTTATCCTGCTCCTGCTCTTCAATGCCATCTTCAAGGGCAATACGAAGTTCGATGGCCGCGACGTTCCCTCTGGCGCCTACTACACGGCCTCGATTATCTCGTACGTGATCACACTCGTCAGTTTTGCTTCGCTGCTGAATCGAATTACCACCGCTCGTGAACGGGGATTGTTGAAGCGCTTTCGCGGTACGCCGATGCCCAGCTGGGTGTACCTCGTGTCAGAGATTGGACGAACGGTGGTCGTGGTCTACGCGACGGTCGCCCTGATCGTGGCCGTCGGTGCCATTTTCTACCACGTGCATCTTTCGGGACACCTTCTCGAAGGGCTCGTGGTCTACGTGGCGTTGGGGGTGTGCTGCTTTTGTTCGCTGGCGCTGGCCCTCTCGGGGGTCTGCAAGACCGCGGATTCGGCGTCGGCCATCGGGCCGCTCGCGGCCACCATCCTGTCCTTCCTCTCGGGCGTCTTCATTCCGACGTTCTTAATGCCGACGTGGCTAATCGATATTGGCAAGGTGTTTCCATTGGAGCACGCGGCGCAGGGCCTGCAATCGGCCTTCTTGATCGATGGCTCGACGGGCATCAATGCGATCAACACGGGCGTACTGCTCGCTTGGGCCGTCGTGGCTCTCGTGGTCGCGTCACGCAATTTCCGCTGGGAAGCGCGCGGTCCCGGGGTCAACTGATTGCGGGGCCCGAACCGGGTTGGCGCGGGACCGGGCTCGCGGTCCTAGTGAACCGAGAACCCGGTCCCGTTTGGGGAAACTACGTCGAATCGCTTGTCATCGATTCGACCAACCGCGTGGTCCCAGGGCTTTGGGTTCCTGGGACCACGCGGTTGCTTAGTTCGCCAACGAGTACACGACGCTCACCTGCACGGTGAGCGACTCACTGCCCGCCTGCAGGGGAACACTCTTGAGTGCCGTGGCGGCCGCGTTGAAGCCGACGGGAGAGGGGAGGTAGGAGTTCTGGTTCTCCTGGTCGACCACCTTGACAATGCCCGTCAAGCTGGTGCCGCCCGCGCTCGCGATGTTGTTCGCTTCGGTGTGCGCGTTGCGCATCGCATTAGCGCGCGCGGCCGACAGCAACTTCGAGTCGTTGGAGATCGAAAAAGTGATGCCGTTGAGTTCCACCCCGTTGCCGCCGGCCCGGGCGGCCGCTTCAATCGCCGCGCCGGCCTTCGTGATCTGGTGCATCGTGACGTTGAGCGTGTCGCTCACGGTGAATCCGGTCACCACGCCAAGGTTGTTGGTGTTCTCTTGAATATTGAGTCCCGACGTCTGCATCTCTTTCTTGGTCACGCCGTGCTTCATGAGCGCCGCCTCGAGGGAGGTCACCCGCCCGTTGTTAAGCGAGAGCGCGGCCGCGGCATCGGCGTTGGTCGTCTGCATCCCGATTTGGAAGTTCACCGTGTCGGGGGTGCCCTTGACCGTGGCCGATCCGGTCACGGAAATGGTGGCCGGAGAGGTCGTTTTATTCGAATGCTTAAGGGCCGCGCCCGTGAAGCCAACGCCAATAAGGACCAGTACGGCGACGAGCCCGACCAGCCAGTTCAGTGCGCTCCACCGTCGCCCATTCGAGCCACCCGAGGGCCCGTTGTCTATTGTGCCGGTGTCTGTGCTCATGGGTTCTCCTTATTAATCACTGTTGATTACTGTTGCTCGGACGGTGCATGACAGTTCGCCTACTTCGCTGGCTCGACGAGGTAGTACGAGGGATCAAGGGCGAGGGCCCGCTGGGCGCTCCCGTTGTTCGCGCGGTACGTGTACTGCGGGACCAGCACGGCCGAACCATTGGTGAGCCAAACCAACTGGTAGCTGAGGGTCGCTGAGTTGATCGTCACGCTGTAGGTGGGCGCGTTCGTCGTGGTCGTAGAGCTGGGCACCGGGATCATCGGACCGCCCGGATTGATCGTGGTCGTCGCGCCGGGCGCGGGGATCATTGGGCCGCCGGGATTGATGCCTCCCGATGGGTTCGCGCTCGACAAGAGCCCGACGGCGGCCGAAGGCGAGAGGGCCGGATATTTTGCAACCAGTGTCGTCGTGGCGAGTAGTCCGGAGGCGAAGATCAACGCACCGTGGTTGGTGAACTCGAACTGGTCGTCCTGGTTCGTGGCGACGCTCCCCATCGTTTCGAGCGGGTAGCGGATGATATTCGTTCCGCTTAAGAAGGTGGGAGCCGCCAGCTTCATACCGCTCGGCACGAGGCGCCCAGCGAGTAGCGACTTGACCAGTGGGGCTGACCACTCGACCAACTTGAGGTGTGACGCGGCGTGCTTGTCGACGGCGCCGACCGCACACACGAAAGTGGTGGCATTCGGAGACGCGAGTTGCAGGCACGGCGACGTCTTGTGCGCGTACGCCCACGTGATGGGACCAACCAACGCGCCTCGACAGTTCTTGGTGCCGAAGGAATCCCCGATCACCTCGGCGCTGCGCCCGACGGCGTCGACGCCGGCGCCCGTCGTGCCCACGTTGTCGTAGGAGCAGCTCTTGGTCAGCGTCGCGCGGCGCACCCCGAGCGCCGTGGCGACGGCCTTTACCGCGGATTGTGGATTGGCGACCGAGGCAACGGAGTAGACGGCCAGCGGGGGTACCGCCGAGGCGAGTTGGCGACCCGCGATGAACTTCTGCGCGCCCGAATGACTCGTGGGCGCTTTGGTGGATGCAAAGTTGGCCGGACCGGCCACCGAGAGCGATGACGGGCCGGCGACGGAGGTGTTGGCAGCGAAGGAAAAGACGGTGAGGCTCGAAGGAGCGCCCAATGACACCGCGACGCCGGTGACGACCAGCGCCGCGGCGGCCACGGCCGAACCGGCCCTCATCTGCCACGTGCGTAGCAATGAGATTCGACTGACTGGAGCCGTGGCGATCGCGCGAGTGATCATCCGGTCCAGGCGGTCAGGTTCGATTTCGTAGGAGGCGACGGGGTTAGCGGCGGCGAGCAGTTGCGTGGGATCAATCGCGTCGGGCATCTTCGTCATCCTCCTCTCACACCCTTCTTGTACGTTGGAGCGCGTCCCTGTCAGCGGATATCGAGATTTCTTCGAAGACCTCTCGGAGTCGTGTGGAGGCACGCGACAATCGGGTGGCCGCCGCGCCGGGAGAGACGCCCAGTACCACAGCGAGGGCGTCGGCCCCCAAGCCCTCCCAGTAGTGCAGGAGCAGGACTTCTTGGTCGTCGCTGCGCAGCGAGGCGAGGGCTATGCGCAGCTGCTCGTTGGCAATGACGTGATCTTCCGCGGAGGCTTCGTTCGCCTCCGGCACGAGCTTGTGATGCGCATGTTCGCGCCGCGAATGCTTGCGGCGTGCGTTATTGAGCAGGTTGCGAGCNNTCCTCGACCAGGTCGTCGATGTCGGCGTTGCTGAGCGGATAGGCCCGTCGGGCGAGAAAGCTCGCCACCGCGGGGGTGGCGAGGTGTGCCAGGTTCCGTAACCGATCTTCGCGCGAGTCCGCCACGACTCCATCATGTCCCCTCCGGTCCGATTTTTACGGGGTATCGGGTTCTCGGAGTGCTGAACAACCCTCGGTCGAAGGTGAATCCAACGAAACCACGAATATTCAATTGCGTACGCTCGCCGAAAGGGCGTCGTTATGGTCGTGCCGCGTTACTCGCACGTGGTACTCGGCGCTGCCCTAAAACGCCGGCCCTGGCCCTGGACGCAGGCGCGAGGGTCAAGGTGTCACAAAATTGTCATAAAAGCAGGTATTTAGGTAGTTCTTAGTGAGTTCCTAGGGGTCCTTGAAGGTCGCGGTCAATGATGACTATCGCAGCAAGCAAGCTGCGCGAGCGACGGAAGGATTCAGATGAATCGAAGTGCCCACAACGTCGACGCGGGCGATGAAGCCAAGGTCGCGACGGAAGGTGCCCCCCCATTCGTCTTCGTTTGACCTGGTTAATCGTGCAGTATTGGTGGATTTCGTGTCCAAGTCAGATGTCCCCCTCGTGGAGATTGGTTCGGCTTCGTAGCCGTCGATTTCCCACTTATTCAGGGCCCGGGCGGTTCCTCCCTTCCGCCTGGGTCCTGAAGCAACACCCACCAAATTTTGCGGTTATGAACTTTTCGACGAACCATTTCGGGCTAAGTTCCCCAAAAGAGGGATTCGGCAGTGGGCCGAAGCTCTAGGGGAAAGCAGGATCAGATGTCATCAGAGTTTGATCGTCGGTCGTTTATTACTCACTCGGCGGCGACAATCGGTGGAGTCGCGATGGCCGGCACGGTCGTTGACGGACTTATGGCCAACGTTGCCGGAGCCGCGGTTGGCGTAAGTACCAAGAAGCCCAAGGTCGGCGGAACCCTCACCGTGGGGCTGATATCGGACGTGCTTTCTTTTTCGAACTTCAATGGCCAGCAGGCCTCCTGGGACCAGTCGGCCTTCTGCAAGGGCAACGCCTTCTTTGATCCACTCTTTGTCACGTCGGCCAGTGGCAATTCGATTCTGCCCATGCTGGCCCTCTCGGCGACGCCCAGCGCGGGCGACACTGTCTGGACCGTACAGCTCCGTCGTGGGGTGAAGTTCACCAATGGCGAGACCTTTAACGCGGCCGCCGTGGTGGCCAATTACGCCGCCACCCAGGTCCCCACCAGCCCGGTGGGACCGGCGATCTTGCCCATTATCTCCTCGGTTGTCTCCACCGGTCCCTACACCGTCGTCTACAAGTTGGTGATTCCGATCTCGACCTTCAACATCTATCTCTCCGAACAGCAGATTGCCTACATGGCCGCCCCCTCGACCTTGGGGGCGAACTACAAGGGCCACCCGATCGGCACCGGTCCTTTCGAGTTCGTGAGTTGGTCGCTCGGTTCCACGACAGTGGTGAAGAAGAACAAGAAGTACTGGCGCAAGGACGCCAAAGGACGTCAGCTGCCGTACCTCGATGAGATCATCTTCAAGACCATTCCTGACGACTCCACGCGCAACGCTGCCTTGGCGTCGGGCGCGATTGACATGCTGTTCACGACCAACGCTGGCAGCATCGTGACGCTGCGCAAGATGAAGGGCATCACGTACATCGACGACATTCACGGCCTGCGCGACCCGTCCATCAACTTCATCATGATGAACAACTCGGGCACCCAGAATCAGTTCGGTGCGTGGGATCAATTGGCGCTGCCCTATATCGAAAAGGGCCAGCCCGTTCCTGACGGAGTTCAGCAGGTCATCGCGGGCACGGCCCCGGGCATCAAGGGCGCGGTCAACCCCTCGACGCTGCAGTGGGATCTTTCCCTGTCCCCGGTGGTGAACAGTCAGACGATTCGCCAAGCCTGCGCCATGGCCATCAACCGCAAGGCCTTCCTCAAGGTCATTGCCCAGGGTGTGGGGATTGTCTCGGATGGCATTTATCGCACGACGTCGCCGTACTACAAGAACCCGAACTATCCGGCCTACAACCCCGCGGGGGCGACCACACTGGTCAACAATTACAAAGCCGCGAACAAAGTCAATTCGGTGGGCTTCGTAATCGACATTGTCTCGGGTAGCGCCGAACAGACCGAGCAGTTCGCCTTCATCCAGCAGCAGTTGGCGGCGGTGGGCATCACCGTGACACCGCGGGCCACGGAGCAGGCGACATTGATCCAGAACGTGGAGCAGGGTTCGTTTGACGCGTCCTTTTTCAACCAGTTCGGTGGCGTCGACCAGGGTCTTAACTACGTGTGGTGGGACTCCGTGCCCGCCTCGCCGGCCTATCCCAATGGCCTCGGTCTGACCTCGCTGCCCGCGACGACCTTCATCCCGGGCGCGGTCAACTTTGCGCATCAGGCCGACCCGACCGTCGAGATAGCAATGCTCTCCGCGCTGGCGAGCCCCAAGGGTTCGGCCGCCTACGGCGCGGCCTGGGGCAAGGTGAACGACATCTTCGCCGCGGACTGCACGTACCTGTTCCTCACGTTCTTGGTGACGGCCTTTGCCGCGCGCAAGAACGTGCAGAACTGGGCCTACAGCGCGGGCTTCGGGGGCAAGCGTTTGCTCAACCCCGACGGCGGTTCAACGCGTTGGGACTACGTCTGGAAGTCGTAACGAAGGTCTCGTAGTTCTACGCGAGCGGGACTACGGCACCGTTCGCGTTTCTTTGCGCGGCACCTGGTGCGTGATGTTGCCCGTGACGTGGCGCCACCACCACAGCGTGGACACGGCGAGCATGGTCGAGACAATGGCGATCAGGGTAAAGGGCAGCGCCGAATTAATGGTGAAGAGCACGCCCGAGACGCTGGCGCTGATGGCCAGGGCGGCGGTATTGGATGTGGCGTAGAGGCCCTGGCGGCGACTGAGCTCGCGGTCGGCCGCGCCCTGGGTCAGCAGCGACGCAATCGACGGCACCGACAGGGCCGCGCCGATCGACTCAAACGACCCCAGGAACAAGATGGCGATGTTGCTATGGATGTGCGGATAGATGCACAGGAAGACCGCGCCGTTCACCAGACCGGCCAGGGCAATGAAGCGGCGATTCTGGTGATCGGCGAGCCACCCACCGAGGCGGCTCAGGGCGACCCAGGGCAGCGAGAACATGGTCCAGCTCAGCCGTATCTCCAGGGTGCTGGCGTGGTGGGCGTGCATGAGCAGGCTCCAACAGGTCTCGTAGACGCCGATCAACAGGCCCGTCGCGGCCGCCGCGATCAACGCGCCCGTTAGCTGGGACGTCCACTGAAGCCTCGGCAACGGTGAGGGGTCGTACGCCTTGTCGCCCACGTTGGTGCGCAGTGCCTGCGCGGCGGCGAGCAGGCTCACGATGCCGGTGACGAAGAAGGCCCAGCCCAGGTCGCTCACCGAGGCGAGGACGCCCGCGACCGGCCCGATGGCGATGCCGAGCAGTTGGGCCGCCAGGATTTTCGAGACGGCCCGTCCGCGCTCGGCCTCGGAGAAGAGGGCCGCCACCGCCGAGAGGGACGCCACTTCAATGGCGCCGGCCGATGCTCCCTGCACGATTCTGGTGAGCGCGAACCACGGCGCCGCGACCGGCAGCAGGAACGTCATGCTGGCGAACCCGTAGGCGACGAGGCTGCCCACCAGGATGGGGCGACGTCCAAACTTGTCGGCCAGTCGGCCCAGGAAGAACTGCGTGGCCACGCCCGCGATGAAGAACGAGGCCATGATGAAGCCAATGATGCCCGGGGTGCCGCCGCGGTGCTCGAGGAAGAGGGGTAGCAGAGGCAGACCGAGCGTCGCGCCCATCCACTGGATCGCCACAATGATCGTCAGACGGCGCAGCGTCTGTTGCGGAGTCGAATTGGGCACCCAACAACGCTAGTCGTACGGCCCTTGACCAGAGGGTGAATTCTCAGCGAAAAGTGCCGCACTCTACGAGGATGAGCACACCGAGCGCGACGTAGATCCACGGGACGAACGTCGGGGCGTGCGTGGCCCCCCACTGGACAACGCGCGGCTGCTTGATCAGCGCCTGCGCTGAGAGCACGAAGAGGATCTCCCAGATCGCGAAGATGAAAATGGTGAGTAGCGCGTGCACCGTGCCGTTGGCCCGCAGTAACGGAATCCATACCGCGAGGTTGTCGCCGCCCAACGCAAACGAGAGTGTGAAGGTGGTGACGGCTCCGCGCCGGAACTGTTCACGGGCCGGCTTGGCGCGGTGACGCCAGGCGTGCGCGGCCAGCGCCCACGGGACCACGGCGAAGAGACCAATCCATCGAGTGGGGATTGACGTGAGCAGCGAGCTCACCGCCAGCGCGAGCAGTAGCAGCGTCGCGACGGCCAACGCCTGGGCCCAACTTACCCGGCGGTAACGTTCACGATTGGTGACCAGGAGTTGCGCGGCGAAAGCGAAATAGTTGTCCAACATGGTGCCGATGAAGGCCAGCGACGCCACGATGACGATGGCGACGAGGGAGTGCACGTTGCGACATTACCTGTCAGTACAAGGTCGAGAAAAGTGCCGCGAGTAAGGTGACGGCGGAGGTTTTGATGATTCGCCACGTGTTAGCGCCCACTTCGCAGCAGCTCGAAGCCGCTCGACGAGTGGTGGCGGACCACCTCGTTCCCACGCCCACCGTCACCATTTCACTGCGCGGGCGCCCGGTGCTGGCCAAACTTGAGTGCTTCCAGCCCACCGGTTCCTTTAAGGTGCGCGGCGCCCTCAGCGCCGTTGACGCGTCGCGGCGCGAGGAGGCTAAGGGTGCGGTCATCACCTCGTCGGCGGGCAACCACGGCCTCGGCATTGCGCACGCCTGTTCGCTGCTGGGGGTGCCGGCCACCGTCGTGGTGCCGGCCAACGCCTCTATGGCCAAGGTGCAGAAACTGCGCCGCTACGACATCGAACTTATTCAATTCGGCGATTCCTACGACGAGGCCCAGGCGTACGCGATCGAACTGGCCGACCGGCGCTCGATCCGCTATATCTCGCCCTTTAATGACACCAACGTGATCGCGGGCCAGGCAACGGTCTTTGACGAGCTATTACTCCAGGCGCCCGAGCTCGAACACCTGGTTGTGCCGGTGGGCGGCGGGGGACTGATATCGGGCATCTTGGTGTCACGCGAGGACGCGGGACGGGCCGACATTCGCATCACCGGTGCCCAACCGACCGCGAGTGCGGCCCTCTATCACGTGCTGCGCGGCGCGACGATGGATCAGGTTGTCCATCACCCGACCATCGCCGACGGACTGGCCGGCGCCATTGAAGACGGCGCAATTACCAATGAACTGGTGGCCAACAGCGGTGTGCCGTTGGTGCTGGTGCCTGAGATTGATATTCGCCGGGCCGTACGCGAAGTGGCGGAGAACAACGGTCTGGTCTTCGAAGGCTCGGCCGCGACTCCCTACGCCGCCATCACCAATGACCTGGTCGACGACGTCACTTCTCGCATTGGCTTCATCGCCAGCGGACGCAACATCTCGCACGAACTTTTCATTGAACTCCTCCAAGAGTCAGCGCACTGAGTCGCCCTGGACGTTTTTGGCCGCCCGGTAGGGTGGTGACGTGTCCGTATCGAAGCGTTTAGCGCCCCTCACCCTGGCCGCCGTGGCCCTGGCGCTCACCCTGACCGGCGTCATCTACGCCGCCACGGACAACAACCCGGCCGGCGTTGCCAAGGATCCGTTGGCGCTGCACGGCTACCCGCCCAAGACGGCCAGCCTTCAGATCACGGTCTCAACTGGCCAGGCCTACAACCTCACCGCCAACGTGGACATCAACTTTCGCAAGAACCAGGTCCAGGCGCAACTGCTCGTCCCGTTGCTCTTTTCGGCCACGGCGGTGGATCTGCGACTGGTGCACGGCGACCTTTTTGTTGGTTCGCCCAACCTCTCGTCGATTTTCGGCGCGAGCTGGATCAAGACACCGGTCTCGTCGCCGTCCCTCTTCGGGCTCTCACTCGAATTAACCAAGCCCGACATCTCCTTGATCAGCGGTTTCAACAAGATGGCGACGACCAAGTTCGGGTATCTCACGACGTATCACTTCCAACGCGACAACGTCATTCTGACTGCGCCCAGCAAGTCGCCCATAAAGATGCCCGCGAGCGCCACCGTCAAGATATCCATCACGGTCGGGGGCGAGGGCGAGTTCACGGCGGCCACGGTCAGCGAAACCTCCAGGACCTCGACGCTCAAACTCACTCTCAACGTGCTCACCTACAACCAAGCGACGCACATTGTGGCGCCGCCGGCCGGCGACGTGAAGGCGGTGAGTGGCGCGGCCATAAAGAAGTTGCTCAATGAGACGCCGCTCAAGGGACTGCTCTCGACGAAGAACCTAGGGAGCCTGGGAAAGATCCAGATCAACTAAGTTGAGCGCCGCGAAATCGCACCCCGAACCGCGTTGGCCAGCGTCGCTGGCGCTCCTCACCTGTGTGCTGCTCTACGTCGTGCTGCCCAGTCGTCTGGTGGTCGGACCGCGTTGGCTGCTGCCGGTCCTGGTGGCGCTGCCGCTCGCGCCGCTCTCGGCGAGGCGCCATCGTCACCCCAACGAGTCGCCGTGGATTCGCAAGGTCGTGCTGGTGCTCATTACCATCGTCACCCTGGCCAATATCACTTCGGTGGCGCTACTGGTTCATCGTTTGCTCAGTTCGAACGTGTCCCAGGGCACGCAGCTCATCGACTCGGCCGTCTCCATTTGGCTCACCAACGTCATTATCTATGGGGTCTGGTTCTGGGAGATTGACCGCGGCGGTCCGCACCGGCGCGCCGGCACCGAGGACTTGTGGCCCGATATCCAATTCCCCCAGATGGGCAGCCCGGAGTTGTCACCGCCCGATTGGCGACCTCACTTCTTTGATTACCTCTACACCTCGTTCGCCAATGGCACGAGCTTTGCGCCCGCGGACGCCATGCCGCTGACGCTGCGACTGAAGGTCTTGTTCGCCTCCGAAGCGGCCGTTTCCCTGGTGGCGATCGTGGTGGTCGGAGCGCGGGCTATCAATATCTTGCGCTAGAGCGTTATCTGCTTCACGTTTTGAAAAACACGAGCGGGAGGTCCGACTGCTCGACGCCACGCCTACCGTCTCATTCGTCGTCACCCAATGAAGCTTCGGCCAGTCTCTCGAACCATCGGCTCGCCCGGCCCTCCACGCCGCGGCGCTGTTCCGTGCGGTCGGCCCAGGTCGCCAGGACAATGGCCGTATTAATGCCGAGCCAGCGCAGCGGTTCGGGCTCCCATCGACGCGAGCGGTGCTGGACGAAGGGCAGGCGCGTGAAATCGGTCTCGACGTCGGGCGCCGTCAACAGGTCGGCCAGGGCAGTGGCCGCTACGCGACTTAACACCACGCCATCGCCGGTGTAGCCGCCAGCGCTCGCCAGGCCGGTTTCGTGGTCCACTCGCACGAAGGGCATTTGATCGCGCGACATCGCGAGTGGCCCACCCCAGCGGTGCGTGACGGCGCCGGTCAGCGTGGGGAAGAGCTCACGGAGGATCTCTTCGAGCATGCCGAAGACGCGGTGATCGTGGTCAAATCGTTCTTCCACGGTGGAACCAAAGTGGTAGGCGGCACCCCGGCCGCCGAAGGCCAAGCGGTTGTCGTTGGTGCGTTGGCCGTAGATGATGAGACGGCGGTCGTCGGCGAAGGTCTCGTAATGGTTGAATCCTACTTCGTCCCAGAACGCGTCGGCGAGGGGTTCGGTAGCGATCATCAGCGAGTAGAACGGCGTGACGGTTCGCCGCTCGCCCGGCAGGCTGGGCGTGAAACCCTCGGTGGCACGCACCACGTAGTCGGCGTGAACCGAACCCCCGATCGTGACCACTTCGGCTCGGCGGCCTCGTCGAGCGGGAAGGATTCGGGTGACCGGCGTGCGCTCGTAAATCTCCACCCCCAATGCTTCGTCGACGTCGCTTAGGCCTCGCGCGAGACGAGCGGGTTGAATGCGCGCGCAGTGCGGCGTGAAGCTCGCGCCATAGCAGTTGCTCAGCGAGCCACGACGACGAGCCTCGTCCGCGTCGAGCCAGGCGAGATCGTGCTCGGCGACGCCGTGGCGGCGCGACGCCTCGACACTGGTGTGAAGGCGTTGGGCCTGGAGCGCGTTTCGTGCGAAGACCAACGTGCCGCCCTGGATGAAGTGGGCGTCTATGCCGTCGTCCGAGGTGGCCGCACCGAGTCCCGGCACGGCTCCTTCGAGGACCCAGCGAAGGTGGCTGAATTGTTCCGGCCCGTAACGGGCCACCAACGCATCGGTGCCCACGGGGAAGAGGGCCGACGCCCAACCGCCGTTGCGTCCCGACGCGCCAAATCCGCAGACGGACTTCTCCACTACGCAAATGGACAGACTCGGGTCACGCCGCTTGAGTTCGCGCGCGGTCCATAGTCCGCTGTAGCCACCGCCCACGATTGCCACATCGACGTCAAGGTGGCGCGCCAGGGTTGGACGAGGCGTGACTGGTTTATCGAGCGTCGACCACCAGAGCGACCGGGGCGGCTCCACTGGTTAGTGCGAGTGCTTGACGGCTCCGGTGAAGACTTCGCGCAGCGTGCCCACCATAAAGTCGATGTCCTCGCGGGTAGAAATGAGCGGCGGGGCCAACTGCACCACCGGGTCGCCCCGGTCGTCGGAACGACAGATGAGTCCGCGTCGGAATATCTCGGGCGACACGTAGCCGCGCAGCAGCCGTTCGGCGTCCTGACCGGCCCACGTCTCTTTGGTCTCTTGGTTCTTCACCAACTCGATCGCCCAGAAGTATCCGGTACCGCGGACGTCCCCGACGATGGGAATGTCCTTTAACGCGTTCAGCTGGTCGTGGAAATAGTCCTGGTTGGCCAACACGTTTTCGAGCACGTGCTCGTTCTCGATGATCTCGATGCTCTTGAGCGCAATGGCGCACGAGACCGGGTGACCGGACCACGTGAAACCGTGCATGAAGGAGGTGTCGTCGTGCTGAAAGGGCTCGGCGATGCGGTCCGAGACAATCATGGCGCCGATGGGCGCGTAGCCCGAACTAAGACCCTTGGCGCAGCAGATGATGTCGGG
>PLXU01000171.1:0-246 GCA_003151555.1 Acidimicrobiaceae bacterium
GCCCTTCTACGAGGTCTACGAGACGCAAGATGAAAAATACGTCGCCGTGGGAGCGGTGGAGGCCAAGTTCTATCAAGCGCTGCTCGACGGGCTCGGCCTGGGTGGCGAGGAACTGCCGAGCCAAATGGATCACACCCAGTGGCCGGCCATGAAGCAGCGCTTTGGCCAAGTGTTCGCGACCAAGACCCGCGACGAATGGACGGCCATCTTTCGCGACGTCGACGCCTGCGTGACCCCGGTGTTGTC
>PLXU01000171.1:329-13661 GCA_003151555.1 Acidimicrobiaceae bacterium
GCGCCCACGATGAACTTGCCGAGGTCGTCCACGCTCTCAGCCGTACAGCGCACGATCACGTCGTAGGGACCGGTGACTTCGTAGGACTCCAACACGCCGGGCACGGCGCGCGTCGCGAGGACGACCGCTTCACTGGAGCCGATTTCGGACTGAATCAAGATGTACGCCTGCACCGACATGGGAACCTTTCGTTTTCGTCCCCCTATATTGCCAGTTTTTTGCCGCCCTCCGCTAATCGTCGCGGTAGCGCTTGCCGATGTGCCACTGGAAGCAGTAGTCGCAGCGATAGGTGTTGAGTTCGACACCGCTCAACGTCCAGGCCAGTTGCGCGGCGCTGGCGGCCTCGGCCTGCGTGCGGTACGCGGTCTTGGCGGTCCCCTCACGAGTGAAATGCGAAGCCACTCGACCGAGCGGTCGGGTGGGCGGTTGGCGTCGGCGACGACTCTTCATGGCACTGCGACCTTACTCGTGGCTAGGGTTTTGATCGTGAGCCAGCAGGTCGAAACCGAAGTCATCGTGCGCTCCTCGCCGACCCTCGATGACGGCGACCACGAACGCTTCACCCACATCGTGTTGGAGGGCTACACGCCCAAGGATGGCGAGTTCGTCCCGCTGGATAATTCCGTGGTCGGCGGCATGATCAACTCGACACCGGTCAAGGCACTGTGCGGCAAGATCTGGGTCCCCGGTCGCGATCCACAGAAGTATCCGCTCTGTGGAACCTGCAAGGAGATCGCCACGTCGATGGGTTGGTCCCTGCCGAGCGCGTAGCCCACGTCGAGTGCAGCGACCTCAACCCGTAGGCTGGGGCGCTATGAAAAATATCCTCTTCTTGGTGGCTTCTCTGCGCAAGGAGTCGCTCAACATGCGACTCGCGCGCGTGGCCGCCAACAACCTGCCCGACGGCTACGGGGCCACGTTCTTTGATCTGAAGGACGTCCCTATGTACAATGAGGACCTTCGCGGCGACGGCTCGCCCGAGAGCGTGCGTCAACTGCGCGAGGCCTTGCGCAGTGCTGACGGTGTCTTTTGGACCACGCCCGAGTACAACTACGCCCTGCCCGGCATCGTCAAGAACGCCATTGACTGGGCCTGTCGCCCGATGTTGCCCCAGCACAGCTTTGCTGGTAAGCCCATGAACGCCGCGGTCGCGACAATCTCGGCGACCAATGGTATTCGCTCGCTAAATGATTTCAAACGGATCTGGAACAACTGTGGCGGATTTTCGGTGACCACGTTCGACTTTGTTTTGCAACTCGCGCCCTCTAAGTTCATCGAGGAAAGTGGTGTTGAGTCCCTAGAGCCGAAGTCACTGGCGAGCCTTCGCCTGGCCATTGACCACCTGGTTCGCGCGATTGAAGGAGATGGTGGTGCCGTGGTGACGGCCAACTGGACTGCCTTCGTAGAATCGTTGCCGTGACGGCACGAGCGCTTTTTCTGCGACACCATGAGGAGGACCGTCCGGGGCTGGTGGGCGAGGCGTTCGAGGCCCGCGGCTACGAACTAGGCGTGGTCATGATGGACGCGTCGAGCCCGACGCCCTCGGTGGAGGGCTACGACGTGCTGGTCATCCTGGGCTCGAAACACGCCGTGTACGACGAGGCGATTGAGGCGGCGTGGTTCGGCCGTGAGCTTGACGTGATTGCCCAGGCCGACCACTTGGACGTGCCAATTTTTGGTATCTGTTTTGGGGCCCAGGCCCTGTGCCTGCACCACGGTGGTGTGGTCGAGCGCTCCAACGAACCTGAGGTGGGCTGGTTCGACGTCGTAGCCCACAACGGGTCCGGCATCGGCCCGGGGCCATGGTTCGAATTTCACTTCGATCACTGCACGTTGCCCGCGGACGCCGAATTGTGGGCCACGTCGCCCAAGGCCGTGCAGGCTTTCGCCGTGGGTAAGAACGTGGGCGTACAGTTCCATCCCGAGATTGACGACGCCCAATTGGCCGACTGGTTCGCCAGCGGCGATGACAACGGCGCGCGGAGCTTGGGCGTGGACCCCGCTCAGTTGCTAGTCGAGACGGCCCGCGAGACGCCGGCCGCGCGGGTACGCACCGCGGAGCTCGTCGATCTTTTCCTCGCGCACGTTGGTCGCTAGCTCGCGCGTACGTCAATCTTGAACACCGCACCAAAGGTGCGCGGTAGGGGCGTCAGTAGGCTTGCCCAGTGAGTACTGCCTCTTCCGTGGACGAATCGAGCCCGGTTCGCATTGAGCGACCAGCCACCGGGGGCGGGGTCGGCCGGCTGGCCGACGGGCGAGTGGTCTTCGTTGGCCACAGCCTGCCCGGTGAACTCGTGCGGGTGCGGGTCAACGAAACCACGACCTCGTTCGCGCGCGCCGACGCGGTGGAGATTCTCGAAGCGAGCCCCGAACGGGTACCTCCGCCGTGCGAATACGCCCACCCCGGGGGTTGCGGTGGGTGCGACCTCCAGCACGCGTCACTCGGCGCCCAACTGGACTGGAAAGCTGCCGTCGTGAGCGAGCACCTCAAGCGAATTGGCGGCATTGAGTACGACGTGCGCGTCGAAAGGGTCCCTGGTGACGGGTCGCGAACTCGGACCCGACTTCGCTGCGCGGTCAATGACGAGGGACGACTGTGCTTGCGCCGGTCGCGCTCGCATGATCTCATTGCCATCGAGGACTGCTGGATCAGCGACGACTCGTTCTCCGCCGCCATGGCCACGTCGTGGGATGGCGCCGAGGAGGTCGAACTGCGCGCCATCGGCGACGGCGATCCTTTCGCCGTCGTAAAGCGCGACACGCATCGTGGCACCATCTTCGAACTGTGCTCCCTGCGCGGCGAGCCGCTCGAGCCATCGACGCAGTCCCGCGTGTCGGTGCGCGACCACTTCTTCTCGGTGTCGCCTCGTTCCTTCTGGCAGTCGCACCGTGACGCGCCGGCGCTGCTGTTGTCGGCCGTGACCCAGTTCGCCGACGTGCAGGCCGGTGACCACGTGTGCGACCTCTTCAGCGGCGTGGGACTCTTTGCCGTTCCGCTCGCTCAGGCCGTCGGAGCCGCTGGTCGGGTGACCGCCGTCGAATCGTCGCCGTACGCGGTGCGAGACGCGCGTCAGAACGGCGACGGATTGCGACAGTTGAAGGTGCGCGAGTGGTCGGTGTCACCGAGGGCCATCAACGACTCCGTGTCGCCGGGCGATGTCGTCGTTCTCGACCCACCGCGCGGCGGAATGGCCAAGGGGGTCGCGCAGGCACTGATACGTCGCGCCCCGCGGCGGCTGGTGTACGTGTCCTGCGACGCCGCCACCCTCGCTCGGGACCTCAAATTATTGACGCTGGGAGGATTCTTACTTTCCAATGTGCGAGTATTTGACCTGTTTCCGATGACCGAGCACGTTGAATTGGTCGCGGTACTTGACAGGACAATATAAAAGGTAGAGAGTTCAAATGAGGGCGGAAGACCTCGGCCCTCATTCAAGGGGGTTGACCGTGTCAATCAAGTTGGATCACCACCACCGCATCACCGTCCAGAAGGTCTTCGGACACCCACTCAATCACAACATCAAATGGCACGACGTCTGCGTCCTGCTGGAGCGTTTTGGTGACGTGCACGAGACGCACAATGGCAACTGGGCCGTCACCGTCGACGGCGAGGTCGTTTCCTTCGGCTCCAATCGGGCCCGCGACCTCAGTGAGGATCAAGTCATCAAGGTTCGACGCTTCCTGCAATCCCTAGGAGTTTCACCTAAGGCAACGAGAGCGGCCTAACACCCTTCAGCCGGTACCGTATGTTCCGTGGCTCCTCGACTCTTCGTACTGCTTCCGCCGTCGGAGAGCAAAGAGGCCGGTGGGTCACGTAGTCGCAAACCTGGCACCTTTGACGCCGCCCTCGACACACCACGGAGTGAGGTCGCCCAAGCCCTCGGCGCGCTGGTGGAGAGCGGCCGGTCGATCGACATTGAAAGGACCCTGCGCGTGCACGGCGTCCTGTTGGAGCGGGCCATCGAGGCCTCGCGGGCCGTGGCCCAGGGGCGAGCCCGCCTCTTGCCGGCGTGGCGACGCTACAACGGGGTCGTGTGGAGCCACCTTGATCCCGCGACGTTGAGTCCCGCGCACCGGCGACGCATCCTGGTCCCCTCGGGGCTCTACGGCGTCACCACGGCGCAGGACCATATTGGCGACTACCGAATGAAGATGAACGTGGTACTGGCGCCGGTGGGGGGTCTCGCCACGTTCTGGCGACCACGACTGACGCCGACGCTCGTAAAACATCTTGAGGGGGCCAACGTGGTCAACCTCTTGCCGAAGGAGCACGGCGTCGCCATTGATTTTGCCGAGATAGGAAAGACCTGTCACGTGATCACGATTCATTTTGTGGTCGAAGGCGAGGCGGTGGTCGCCGGGCACGAGGCCAAGGCGGTAAAGGGAATCCTGGCCCGCCAACTCTTGTCAGAGGGACTCGGCGCCCTCGACGCCTTCGAATGGCAAGGTTGGCGCAGCGACCAAGAGGCCCGCGGCCATCGAATAGTGACCACCCGAGGCCGGGCGACGGAGGTTGCCGTGGCCTATCGTGGTCGAACGTAGTTGGCCCCTGGGTATGGGCGAACCTGACGTGTTGACGCCGCCGAAACGGCGTTTCCACATCATCGAGCCGATTCTTGGCCGTCGCCTTCACTTCTATGCTTGGACCAGGACCGCGAAAATTCGCGGTCGGCGAAGGGAGTGTCGTGACCAACGACTCCTACGAGATTTGGAGCGAAGCCTTCAAGAAGTCCCGACTTCGCGAGGCCACGTTCGCCACGATGTCGGGCATTGCCTTGGACCCGGTGTACGGACCGAGCGACGGGGAGTTCCCCGGGGTCTTTCCCTACACGAGGGGCCCCCACGCCTCGATGTACCGCTCCAAGCTCTGGACCATGCGCATGTTCGCCGGGTTCGGGCTGGCCACCGACACCAACGAGCGCTTCAAGGAGATCATCCGCGCCGGCGGCGACGGGTTGTCGACGGCCTTCGACATGCCGACCCTGCTGGGCTTGGACTCCGACGACCCCATGGCGTTGGGTGAGGTGGGCCGCTGCGGGGTGGCCATTGACTCGCTGGCCGACGTGCGCGATCTCTTCGCCGGCATTGACTTGGCCAAGACCACCACTTCGATGACCATCAACTCGCCGGCGGCCGTGCTGTTGGCGATGTTCATTGCCCAGGCCGAGGAGACTGGGGTGGCGCGCGCCCAGTTGGGCGGTACCCTGCAGAACGATATTTTGAAGGAGTACCAGGCCCAGAAGGAGTTCGTGTTCCCGCCGCGGCCGTCGATGCGGCTGGTGAGTGACACGATGCGGTTCTGCGCCGCGGAGATGCCGCGTTGGCACGCGGTGTCGATCTCCGGGTACCACATTCGCGAAGCTGGCTCCACCGCGACCCAAGAGCTGGCTTTCACGCTCGCCAACGGCTTCGCCTACGTCGAGCAGGCCGTCGCCGCCGGTCTCCTCGTGGATGACTTCGCCCCCCGCCTCTCGTTCTTCTTCAACGCGCACCTCGACTTCTTCGAAGAGATCGGCAAGTATCGAGCCGCGCGGCGGCTGTGGGCCCGGTGGATGCGGGACCGCTACGGCGCGCAAGCCGAGCGGTCGTTGCAGCTGCGCTTCCATACCCAGACCGCCGGGGTGTCGCTCACTGCCCAGCAACCCGAGGTGAACCTGGTCCGCACCGCGATCGAAGCCCTCGCTGGCGTCCTGGGTGGCACGCAGAGCCTTCACACCAACGCGATGGACGAGACGATGGCGCTCCCGACGGAGAAGGCGGCGCGGCTCGGGTTGCGTACCCAGCAGGTGCTCGCCTACGAGAACCGGGTCGCGAACGTCGCCGATCCGCTCGGCGGCTCGTGGTACGTCGAGGCGCTGACCGACGAGCTCGAGCGCCGCGCGAGCGCGCTGATCGCGCGTGTCGACGAGCTCGGCGGCGCGGTCGCCGCGATCGACTTCATCACCGCCGAGATCGACGAGTCGGCATGGAGCTACCAGGAGCGCTCCCGCACCGGTCAGGACGTCGTCGTCGGCGTCAACCGGTACGTCGAGGAGGAGGCGCGCGTCGAGGGAATCCTGCGCGTCGACCCCGCCTCGGAGCGCGCGCAGCGCGAGCGCCTTGCCGCGTTCAAAGCCCGCCGCGACCACGACGCCGTCCTCGCCCACCTCGGCCGGCTGCAGGCCACCGCGCGCGGCGACGCCAACCTCCTCCCCGCGATCCGCGAGACCGCCCGCGCAGGCGCCACCGTCGGCGAGATCTGCCGCGCAATGCGCGAAGTGTTCGGAAGCCACCAGCCGCACTGAAACCTGGGCGGACGAGCCATCGTGTCGCCGGTCATCCTCTGAGCATCTCCACGACGATGTCCGCGACCTGCGTCGGCGTCTTGCCGACCCGCACGCCGTGCACCTCGAGCGCCTCCGCCTTGGCGGCGGCCGTGCCGTGCGTGCCGGACACGATCGCTCCGGCGTGCCCCATCGTCTTGCCGGGCGGCGCCGTGAAGCCAGCAATGTGGGCCACGACGGGTTTCGAGACGTGCTCGGCGATGTACTGGGCGGGCGCCTCCTCGGCGTCGCCGCCGATCTCGCCGGCCATCACGATCAGCTCGGTCTCGGGGTCGGCCTCGAACAGCGCGAGCACGTCGACGAAGCTCGAGCCGGGGACCGGGTCGCCGCCGATGCCGACGATCGACGAGTCGCACGGCACACGAGCGCTTGGTTCTAGCCGCCGCAAGTCGCCGCCGATGATTCCAGGCCGGCTGAGGGTTCGAGTCTCCTCGCCTGCTCCTTCGTTGTCGTACCTGGTCCACCACACGGTCCGCAGTCACAGCTATTTGCCGTGAACTCCGCGCGCTCCGCGCTGACTCGTCGGCCGCTCCGGGTGCACGCCGAGCTCTCCCCGGTCCGAACCAGGAACTGACTCCGGACGCACAGTCCGCTGACCGGTGCCACCGCGCAAGTCCCGCGGGAAGGCTGCCGCCCGATCCCATGTTCGCCTGTCGCGTGAATGACGCCAACAGCGACGCATGATCGGGCCCGCACGCGCAGGCGCACCGATTAAACCGCACACCGACAGCAGCGACGGTGCGTCTTGGACTGCGAGCCAACGGGCGAGCGACCGACGCTGGACGTCGATCACGAGATGGGGGTCGACTACGGCGCCGCCAGCCGGTGTCCTTCGAAAACGGCGCCGTACGGAGCGACCTCGACAATCGACCCGACGGTTGGCAGGAGTTCATCGAGGTCTGGCGCAAGGTCGATGAGCTAAGGAGAGGCAAGTCGGGATCGGGTCTTTCTCCCGCCCATAGGCCGCCTCCGGTGCGATAGCGACTCGGGTAGCGAGGAGCCCTGTCGAGTTGTATCTCGCGACCTCGAGGCCCAGGGTCGGCGCGACTCGTGGGCCGGCCGCCAGAGTGCCCGTTGGCCTTCACGCTCCAGGTTCCCTGCGACCGCCAAGCCTGATTTTGAAGCGTCTACTCGCGACTGAAAACGGCCTCACACACGCAATGATGTACCCGGACTATCTCGGCTTCGCAGCGTTCAGGCGCTTGATTCCCAGACCGCCGCCAAGTCCATGACGACCACCGCGTTTGGCCAGACACCCGCAGGTTCGGACTCGATCAAACCGTCCCAGGCTCCATTCGAATGCGGGCGCACCGCTCCCGTGCGTACCGGTTTGAACGTCGCGCAGTAGCACCCGGTGCAACCGGACACCGAAAAGCTGCGATCAGCAGGGCAAACGGCAGCCAAGACGGCGCGAATACCGCTGCGGGGATTCGAAGCCGCCCGACGGCCCCGGTTGATAGGCGTCTTCACTGCAACTGAGCGCACGCGAATCGCTGGCGGACGGCTCTGAACCGCTCGGAATCGAGGGTCGACTGTCGCGCACTGTCGCGCAGCGGCGGGATTAGCGCCGGACGGACGGCGCCATCGGCGCGGTGCGGACGCAACGCCCCGCCGACCGCTGCGCATACGCCGGGCAAGAGTACGACTCCGATTCGCTCACGAGCGGACTCGAGCCCAGCGGCGATCGTGTAACCGTCCGCATCTACCGCCTTGAAGCTGTCGACGGAGCTCTCAGCCATCGCGTTATCGAACGCGTCGCCGACCGATCCGATCGACGCGAGCACGTCATGGTCGTCGAGGGTCTGGGTGTAGTCGAACGAGGTGTATTGCTTGGGCTCAACCGGTCGTCGCAACGCGATGTTGACACGGCGATCGTAGCTCGGAGTGCGCGAGGACGTCGGTGGTCATCGGGGCTAGAGACGGTCTCGCCCGCCGGCGGGCGAGACGTCGAGTCGTACCTCGAACTGACCCTTCACCACGACCGAATCATCGCGCACCCGCGCGCACGACGCGCGGCCAAACGCCGCGTGAGGCCGGGCGACGCCACGCGGCCTCGCCGGCCTCCAGTGGGTCATGGACCTAGCGTGTCCGGGACGGCGCTCCGCATCGGATGGCACATCGGCTGGTCCTGCCACGCTGTGTAGGTGCGCTGGGACGACCTCCAACTCCTACGGCTGATCGACGAGCTCGAGACACACGACCGAGTCGGAGAGCTCATGAACGGCTACAGCCTGATCCAGGCGGCTAGTGGGCCTTCTCGGATTGTTTGACCGGAAACTTGCTGTTGGTGGCGAATTGGGATGTATCTCGACCTTGGAGGTGGTGATGCGTCCGCCGGAGGTGTTCGTCAGGCCGTTGTTGCATGAGGAGGCGTTGCGGCTGAAGCGGCTGGTGAAGCGTTCGAAGCATGCGTCGACGCGTGAGCGGGCGTCGAACGTGTTGGGCTCCAATGCGGGGAATTCGGCGTCGTCGATCGCGGCGAGCTGGCTGACCGACGATAACCATGTGCGCAAGGTGATCCACGAGTTCAACGAGCGCGGGTTCGACTCGCTGCGCCCTAATTACCGGGGCGGGCGACCCCGCCGGATCACCTGCGATCAGCGCCAGCGGATCGTCAGCGTGGCCGGTGCCCGTCCCGACACCCAGGGGGTGCCGTTGACGCGCTGGTCGCTGCCGCGGCTTGCCGCGTACCTCGCCGAGCACGGCATCGTGGTCAGCCCGGCGCATCTCGGCAGGGTGCTGGCTGAGGCGAACCTGTCGTTCCAACGCACCAGGACGTGGAAGGCGAGCCCCGACCCGGACTACGAGGCCAAGGCCGCGAGGGTGCTGGAGCTCAAACACGAGTGCCCTGAGGACGGTGATGGCTTCAGCCATGAGTCGCACAGTAGTCATTGCTTCGGATACTTCTCTCGTGCCGACGGGCGAGACCACGCTGGTTGCGACGTTCTGATGCCCGTCACTCCGATCCCGAAGCAGCTCCAGGGCCTTGCCACCCTGCTTGACGAACAGAGCGGCCGCTACCGGGAGCTCAACGGGGCTCGGAATCTCGGGGAATACCTCGTCCGCCCGAGAACTCGCGAAGACGAGGAGCTACTCACGGAGCCGATTCTGGAGGCGATCATCGAGCGCGTGCTCGGATTCCCTCCCGACGCCTACTTCCCGCAGCTCGGGCGCAGCGGCCTGAAGCCAGATTTTACGCCCATCGACCTCGTCGCACACCGCTTCGTGCTGGACGCCAAGAGCTCGACCCAGGACCTGGGGTCTCATGAGCGCCAGATCCGCGCGTACATCGATCAGCGCCACCTCGACTACGGCGTGCTGTTCAACCTGCGCGAGTTGCGGGTCTATCCGCGCGGCGCCATTGGCCACGATCCCGAGCTCTCGTTCGACGTTCGGCGGCTGTGGCAGGTTGCGCGCGGCGAGGCGCTCGATATCGATGAGATCGGTCGGTTCGAGGCCTTTGGCGGTTTCTTCGGATATCGCGCGATGGGGCTCGAGGAAAAGATCAAGCTTGTCGCGGAGGTCGAGCCTTGGCGCGAGCGGGCTGGCGTTGGCGAGGCGCTCCAAATCGACCTTGAGTTCTTGGTCAGCCAGTTGCGGGCGCTCTCGCGGTTGTTGGCTGAGGATGCGGCCGCTCAGCGTGAGCGCCTCCTCGCCGACCTTGAGCTCAATCCTGATCACGAGCAGCGGTTGCGGCTGGAGCTCGAGACACTCGCGCGGGAAATTGAGCCAAGCGTTGACATCGCTGGGCTGCCGGCGACCGTGGCTGGCTATCGAGCAGCCGACGGCATCGCTCGTCGCGCCTTCTCGCAGTACTTAATGCGCGTCTCACAGCTGGCGCTGACTCGCATCCTGCTCTACCGCTCCTGGGAGGACGCTGGCTTCGTCGAGGACTGTCTCTACGACGGTGGCTTCGAGCAAGTGTACGAGCGACTCGGTCGCAACCTGCAACGGGTGCTCGATGAGGCATTTCAGCGCGGCCGTGGGCGCTACCCCTGGCTGTTCGGCGAAGACAACAACTACGACTGGTTCCGGCCACGAGACGCGGCGCTCGCGGAGGTGCTCTACGCCCTCTTGCCCTTCCCGCTCGCGCGCCTCGGCGCAGACGTGCTCGGCGGACTGTACGAATCCTATGTCGATGAGATCGACCGCGATCGGCTTGGTCAGTTCTACACACCCCGAGCCGTGGTTCGGTTCATGCTCGACCGCGCCGGGTTCGTCGGCCCCGAGGGGGTCTTCCGAATCGAGGGCGATGAGCGACATGAACGGATGATCTTCGACTTCGCCACCGGGTCGGGTGGCTTCCTGGTCGAGGCAGCGCGGCGCGTGATCGACGACGGCGACCTCGATCTTCGCGACGCGCGCGATCTGCACGAGGGTCTGCGCGCCATCGTGCGCGGCTTCCACGGTTGCGAGATCAGCCCGTTTCCTTACTACCTGACCGAGGTCAACCTGCTACTCCAGGTGTCGCGTCTGCTCGGGCGCTTACGGGAGGTGGGGGAGGAGACTAGAACCTTCACGCTTGGCGTCGTGCATACAGACTCACTGGGGGCGCGCCGTGGTCCGGATGAGAGTTTCGGCATGCTCGACCCGGCCCAGCGCGCAGACACCGCGCTACTCGCGTCCAACGAGCGCTACGGAATCGTGCCGCTCGACACTGCGAAGGAGCCGCGCTTCGCCGAGATCTGCAAGGACGAGGCGTTCGACTTGGTCGTCGGTAATCCACCGTACGTGTTCGAGTCGGGAAATAAGGTGCTTTTCGACCGTCTGCGTGCGCTTCCCGGGTGGCGTGGCGAGTACCACGGGAAGAGCGACTACCTCTACTACTTCCTGGCAATGGCGGCCGAGAAGGTCGCTCCGGGCGGGCGGCTCTGCGTCATCACACCCGCTGGCTGGATGAATGCGGGCAACGCAGACTGGCTGCGCGAGCGGATCGCGTCGAGCCTGCGCCTTGACGAGCTCTATCTCTTCGGCAGCATGCGGCTGTTCGCGACCGAGCAGCAGGAGCGCGACGTACGCGTCGGGATGACGCCGCCGACGGTTGAGAGCGCAATCCTGTTGGCCACCAAGGGCCCAGCTCCCAAGAGGCACCGGATGCGCGTCGTGCTCCTCGAGGATCAGGCCGAGGCTGCCGTGGCGATCACTGGTGACACTGCGGCGCGGGTACCTCCCCGACAGGCGCTACTCGATGTGATGGCGGCGCGTGCGGCCGGTCGGGCCGGTCGTTCGAAGGGGATCCTCGTTCACGACGTTGCCCAGCAGGAGTTGCGGTCAACCCGACCGTGGCCGGTGAAACACGCCCCACGTGATGTCGCCGCTCGCGTTGTGGCACATCTTCAAGCGCGACTCGATGATCCGGGAAGCCCGCTGGAACGTCTCGCACAACGTTGGGATGTGTCTCAAGGCATACAAACGGGGGCGGACGCGTATTCGGCCCGCGTGCAGCGGCGGCTGCCTGAGGGTACCCGTTCGGAACTCGCCAACCGCGGTCACCGCACAGGCGACCCGATTCTCGAGCTTCCACCTGGCGCCGAGCTCAAAGCGCCGTGGCGCGATCACCCGCAGCTGCTCGCGCGCACACCCGAGCCGCGTGCGCTGCTCTACGGTGCGATCGACGAGTCTGACTACGCGAGCCTCGTGTGGTTGCGCCGCGAGGACGATCCATCTCCCGAGGTCATCGAGGCGCTTGAGCCCTGGCGCGAAGTGCTGCGCACGCGCGCGGAATTCGTCCGCAACTCGCGCCGCCGATGGTGGGAGACGGCCTGGCCGCGTGACCGTGGAACGCTCATGGGCCCTAAGGTCATTGCCCTGTACCGGACCGACCGCGGACGTTTCTCGCTCGACGAGCAGGGCGAATGGCAGCCCTCAATCAAGACCACGATCGTCACGCCAAAGCCCACAAGCGTGACGCCGGGTGAGCCGGGTCAAGAACGGTTGTCGGTCGCTTACGTGTGTGGACTGCTCAACAGCGAGCTACTGGACCTGTGGTACGCGGTGCGCGGGAAGACGCCATGGCACGTGCGGCGAAACTACGAGCCCAAGCCGATGAATGAGATCCCGTATCGACGGGTCGTTCTACCGGGCGGATGGACGCCGAGCGACGACGTTCGGACGCTCGCCAGCGCGGTGATCGCGAATGATGTTGACACCGCCCTCGGACACGCCGTCGCTGTTTTGTCAGCTGTCGGATCCCCGGCAAGCGACGCAGACGCCGCCGCCGCCATCGAGCACCTTGTGCGCGCCGTTGCGGCTAATAGGCGGGCCCTCCTACCGCTCCGCACGGTGGCGCCAGAGATGCGGCCTGCGGTGAAGAACCCGTGGCGGACGCATGGCGTCGAGGTCGACCGCGCGGCCGTCCTCTCCGATCTACCGGCTGACGCGGCACGCTCAGTGCGTCTCGACCCCGAGCTCACGGTGAGCATCAACACGGATGGGAATCTCGGCCGCGCCCATCTGGAAGAGGGTGTGCTCGTGTTCATGCATGCACGCCGACCGACGGCGCGCATCGAGGGCCCGAACGATCGTCTCGCACTGCTACGGGATGTGCTTGCTGCAGGGCGGCTGATGCCCGACGACCTACTCTCGGTGCGAATGCCCGCGAGCCTCGGGTCGTTCCACCGGGAGATTGCTCGCCGGCAGGACGAAGTGGACCGGTTGCTCGATGAAGGACGGCGACTCGTGGAGACGATCAAGCGGCTCGTTTGCGCGCTGTACGACCTTCCTCATACGCTCACCGACCTGGTGATCGCAAGCGCGATTGTGCGAGCCGGGACTGTTGCTGAGATCGACGACTAACGTCGGACGGTTTGTCGCGACCAGCTCAGAAGTCAAGCGAGGCGACGCAGCTGACGAGAAACCGTCGGCCGGACCTAACGCTGAAGGGTGCCAAAACGGTGTTCCATCACGCCGCGGAGCGGTAGTACTCGTGCACGAGGCCACCGAGTCGATCGCTTCGCTTGACCGCCGCGTCGAGGACCGGCGGGTGGCCGGCGGCGGCCGGAGCTGGTGG
>PLXU01000125.1 GCA_003151555.1 Acidimicrobiaceae bacterium
GGCCACATGGGGCCGGAACCGCACAAAGATGACGTTCGGTCCCCGCGGGAGGGTATCGAACGAGTTGCGCACCGCAGGTGGAATGAGTCGGTAGTCGACGATTGCCCCGGTTCCCATCTCTAAGTGGCCGGTGACCCCGCCAACTCCCACCGCGGGCATGGTCGCGGTTCCAACAATTAGTAAATTCTTCGGAGACGTGCCGCCGAAGCTGACGGCAACCGTGGCCCCGACGTTCTTGTGGAGTTGCGCCAGGGTTCCGACACCGAGGACGATCTGGCCCGGCCCATCGAGCCCATGGCCTTTTAGTATCGGCGGCGCGACCGGCGCCCGCGGCGTTCCGCCGAGGACGGGTACGGTGTACCCGTCGATTTCGAAGTTGGCGTAATAGTATCCNNGCGTAGGTCCAGTTCCACCCGTAGAGGGCGGGATGCGAGATTAAGGCGTTAAAGCTGGAGCCGAACACGACCGTGGCGATGACGACAACCACGGCGAGTGTCGCACCAAGGGTGGCGGAACGCACCGGTGCGTTGTCGGCTCCCGGCTCGAAAGCAAAGCGGATTCCGACGACCGCGGAGACGGGCAGTCCGCCGGAAGAAGCAGTCGTGGCGAGATTTGATTCGCGCCGCGAATGGCGTCGTGTGACGGTGGCGAGGCGATGGGGTGCTCCGCGCACCGCGAGAAGAAGGCTCACCGCGAAGAGGACCGCTACGAACCCCAGTGTTCCAAGGCCCAATACGGTCCAGTCAAACGAGAGGCCGGGAAACGGATAGTAGGGGCGCACGGGACCCAGCGGAGCCAACGGCGACAGGGCCACGGCCACTACGCCAGCCGTGAGTGCACCAACGATCACCGCACCCGTGATCCCGATGACCTCATCGCCGACGATCATTTCGGGGCTCGCACCGATCGAACGCAAGGCACGATTTTCTCCGGCCCTGGAACGTAACAGTCGGCCGATTATCTGTCCCGCGATCAGCAGGGCGGCCAGCAAAGCGATTCCTCCGAAGGCGCCAAGGGCAATTGCTTCGGGCTTGAGGGCTTGGTCCGCCTTAGCCACGTCTATCGACGTAGCTAAGAAATCGTGGGGAAGGCGCGTAGGCAAGACTCGATCGATCTCCGATTCGACGGTCGCCGCGTCCGTACTGCCGTGACGGAGTTGGAGAAAGGTAAACGTAAAGTCGGCGCAGCATGATGTCAACCGATGCGTGAGTGCCGGAGTGAGGATCGCTGTCGGCGCGCCGAGTGCGTCGATCTCGTCCTGCACCACCGCATTGTTGAGCACCACGGTTCCCACCAGGGTGAGGCCCTTACGTAGATATGGTTTGGCCGTAGAGTTGCCGAGCTCATCGTGGTACACGGCCCACGGGATTGTCTGGCCTACTTTCAAGTCCAGTTCACGAGCCGCACTTTGCGTCATCATGATCTCGTTGGCCCTGTTCGGATCGGCCATGCGCCCGCGAACAACGGTGACCCGGTCCTGGTTGAAATAGAGACCATTGACGCTGCCGAACACGTTTAAATTACTGCTGGACTTCTTGGCTGCCGGAGTAGGGCGTCCATTCGCCCCGAGTGGTAGGGCGTAGACGAGTGCGTAGCTCTCGGCCCGCTTAACATCCGGCAAACGAGCAATCGTGCGGATGAGGGAACCGTCGTAACCGGTCGTTAATCCGATTGGTGGTAAATACAGCGCGGTGCCGACGCTGAGGTCTGATGGATTGGTGTGGGCCAAGAACAGTGAGAAAGATGACTGGGTTCGCCGGGCCGCGGCGATCGCTCCCATGCCGGGGCCGCCCATCAGTGCGATGAGTAGGACGATGGCGAGGTAGTCCGGCCATCGCCGTCGGAAGGTGACGCGAAACCGATACCAGGCAAGAGCTAACACGCTCTTGCTCCTCGGAAGGAGCTCACTTTCAGCCGTGTCCTTGCTGCCACCACGCCATCGTCCACCCGTCCTCATTCCGGCATTTGAGAAGTATTATCGAGTCCTGTTGCACTGCCAAGCGGGGCAGCATCCGGATAATCTTCGTGCCAGCACGATATCTTCCGCGAGGCTCAGAATCGATGTTGGCGCGAAACAATCTCAAGCCCGAGATCCACACCGACGTGTTCTTGGACGGCGGCCGCCGATTCGGGTGACGCATTGCGACTAAAGCGTGAGACGAACTCTAGAACTTCGTCACGTATCTCAAACAGTTCGAGGGCCGTGACGGCAGTCGCAAGGAGATCACGGTTGGCCGATTTCGAATCCGCTCACGGCGAGATTTGCCTTGGCAATCGAGGGGCTGCGGTCCCAACGAGCAAATTGGGGAGTTGTTGCGAAACCGTAGGGAGGTGTGTGCGGTGGTGGTGCGAGGATTTCGCAATAAGTGGAAGGCAGACCTTTGCGGAATATCCCAGCCTTTCGACTCCAGATATCGGCCGCCATTACGACTTTGATTGTCGCCGTCTGCTTTGTCGCGTTACCCGCACCAGACGCGATGGGATCGTCACCGTTGGGTGTTTGGAATGTTGCGTCAGCCCCATCGCCGACTGCTAGTTGGTATGCCGTCGATTTTGTCGATGGTCGATGGATCGCGCTAGGTCACACCGCCTACGTCGCGGTCTCGCTGGACGGCTCAACGTGGACGGAGTATCCCGTGCCTCCCGGTTCATGGCAGTCCGTCGCCTATGGCAACGGCCGATACGTAGCCCTCTCCTCCTTGAACTCGAGTCCCCAAGAGATGATTTCGACGAACGGAGTCAACTGGACGACGGTCTCCGGGCCGGCTGGTGCGTGGACCAGTCTGACCTTCGGCGAAGGGCGCTTCGTCGCAGTCAGTTCGCTCGGACAGATCATCACCTCCAAGGACGGAGTGCACTGGACGCAGACGTGGCAGCAGATCCAATACCACTTCACCTCAGTCGCCTATGGAAACGGACGCTTCGTCGCGGTCGACGGTACCGTGGGCGCCACAGTGGTTTCGATTACTGGCCTCAACTGGAACGTGTACTCGGCACCGATCACCGGTCTGCGATGGGGCACCGTCACCTTCGGCATCGGGTTTTTTGTGGCGTTCGACGGTGCAGGCTCAGGTTATATCGCGACTAGCGTACTTGGGTACGGTTGGACCTTGCATCGATACGCGCCCGCCCAGGAGATTGATGGAGCGACATTCGGTTGCGACAGCTTTGTTGCCACCGGGCAGTCTGCGGGGTCGACCAACAATTTCGTCTCGTCGTCGACGGGTGCGACCTGGACCGGCGCAGCTGTTCCGACCGACGCGGCATCAGACTGGACCTCAGTTGCCTTCGGCGCGAATCGATTTGTCGCGGTCGACAGCGCCGGAAACATCGCGTGGTTGAGCTCAGCGGCCAACTGCAGGCCGAACGTCCCCACGGCACCGCAACAGGTGTCGGGGAATATCCACCACGGCGAGGTGTGGACCTACATGCATCCGCCGTCGAGCTCGGGCGGCGCCCCAGTCAATGGCTACCGCGTGACGATTTCCGACGGAACGGTTACCAAGCAATGCTCCGCCCCCGTCTACTTTGAGCCGAACTGCATCATCAAGGGCCTAAAGGACCATCAGGTTTATTGGATCACCGCACAATCGCACAATCGCTTTGGTTACTCGGCGCCGTCGGACCCGGAATCGGCGATACCGGTCGCCTCATGGAAATTCAACGCGGCAACTACGGCGCCCGTCGTTTCTCAATCGGTGCCGGTAGTCGTGCAGGTCACCGGAGTGCTCGCCAACAGCGAGGGCATCTATCCCACCAGCATGATCACGGTTCACTTCGGCGCCAGTCTCACCTACTGCCACCCCAGCCCTTTCGGGGAGTGCTTGATCACGTTATCGAATCCGAGTGTCGGACCAGCTTCGATATACGCGACCTACACCGGCTACGGACGGTCGTATCGCTCGCCGACTTTCCACGTCACGGTCGAGCCGTGATTTTGTCCGCGACGAGCGCCGCCGCGATCTAGGCAATTGCGCACACCCATATCGGCGAAACCATATGCGACGCGGGTCCGGGAGTGATTTTTGGAATTACGAAGTGAAGATTGGCATTACCCCTCGAGCCTCTATCGGGCCTTGGCGATATCGAGCGCGTTCGTGCCGTCATTGACGAACAACAGACCGTGGCCGCCGGTGGCGATTGCCGCGGCGAAGAGATCACCTGATCCATTGCGCACCAGGGTCGACTTCGCCAATTGATGTCCCGAAGGACTTATCTCCACGGCGTTGCCGTCGCTGCCGTTCATTGCCAGTACATCACCGTTCGGTGCGAGCGTCAGGCCGAGGGGACCGTTGAGCCACCCCCCCGAAGACAACGTCATCGTTCCATCAGCGACTGCGGTCGTACGTGCTAACGCATTGGGAATCTCAGCGATTCGATTTTGTACCGTTTCCGCGATGAACAGGGTGCCATTGCGACCCAGGACATCTCCCGTCGGACCTTGGACCAGGGCTGCTTTGTTGGGCTTGGAAATGAATCCCGATCCGACGATTATCGAGCCGGTCATCCGGGGTGCGGCGCCCGCACTCAGCGAAACGCTAATTCGCACGATCGTGGAAGCGTCACCGCTCTGCGGGGTAACGCTCGTTCCCAGCGGTCGACTTAAGACGTTGGCGATGAATAGGTCGGCCCCCGCGCCGGTCGTGGCTTCGGTCATATCCCAAGGGCCATTGATGTTCGCGTTCGTCCACGTTTCGACGACGGCCCCGTTGGAGTTGAGCACAATGAGACAGCCCGCGGGATTGACGAGTGGCAGCACGCCACCGGCGCCGGAGGGCAAGCTTCCGACAACGACCCATCCACCGGGCAGAATTGAAAGTGCGGTGGTGAGACCGACGCCGCCCGGGCAGCGGTCCGACGTCGGCAACGTCGAGATGGTGGCAAACGTCGTCATCGTTCCGCTGGGCGACACCTCAACGATTGTGGTGCCGGTACCTTGAGCGTTGGCCTTGTCGTTGAAATTGCTGATGAGCGTGTCGCCTCGAGTCAACTTTCCGGCCGTGTTCGGGACCACGACAATTCCGTACGGATTGACGTCGCCGTTGGCCGGCACCGTTGAGCCCACCATGGTCGGTGTACCAAGGGAAGAAAGAAATGCGCCTTTTGAGTTGGATTGATTTCCGGCCGCGGCAACCCCGGTCCACATCAACGCGAAGCTCCCCACGAGGATCGCGATAATTGCGACACAGTCGCCCTTAGTACGACGAGTCCCTTTTCGGCACCTCATTGAATGGACAATCGACATTGAATTCCTCCCACGGAACACGGCGTTGCTGCACGTTTGGCAGCTCCACTGATGAATACCGGGGGCATGACGAATCTGTTCATCAAATTCAGGTTCACTGCGTGGTGGCTTAGTTCACTTAGTAACCCTTTCCCCGAAACTCTTCAGTATGTATCTGACGCCGAAAATGCGAGCCGAGGCTCGTGGTTACTGAGCATGAGTTGAGGTCGATCTCGTTGTCTTGACTTGAAGAGAAGGAACCAAGAGGCTTTTCGCTAAGGGCAGCCAGCGGCTTCAATAAGGTGGCCCCGAGCGCAGCGACCGGTCTTCACTAAAAGGGAATTGACCACGTATCCAGCAATATTCAAGGGGAACACCCAATGGCTGGGTTTCCCAGAAACTGTGAGACGCGCGCCCTTAGAGTTGGTGAGCCCGCAGATTGTTCGGCCCTTGCTTGAGATATTTCGCATTCTCACCATTACTCAAACCGGCGCATCCGAGGCCGAGGTATTTCGCCTCAATGGCGGACATTCGTTTTTTGGATACAAACGATCTCTTCGTGACGTCAACGTTGCCATGGGAAAAGTGTTTTGCGTCGACGATGGTTCAAATGACGAACCGCCGAGCTCGCGACGGGCTCACAGTTTTTCGGCGAGTTTGGCGAGCGCGCCAAGCGTTGCCTTCGACACGTTCTTGGACTCCACGCTCGCTCCAAAGTAAGTGGTACCACCAAGAACCCCGGTAATTCCCTGACCGGTGATACCTGACTCGGTCAAGCTGAAGTAGAAGGCGGGGACGCCGAGGCCGGAGTACGCGCTGAACTTGAACTTGGCGAGCTTGCTCGCCTTGGCGAGTGACTGCTGCATCTCGGCCGACGTGATGGGCTTGGAGATTGTTTCGAACGACAGTATTACGGACTTGAGAATGGTGGCCATGCTCGTCTCAACCCCGTAGGTACACGTCGTGTCCGTCCCAGAGATCTCGTAGTTCTCCTTCGTTGGCTTGATGCTCCGGGTAAAGGAAGTGCCAGCGGGAACCTTGTAGCCGATGATCGACGAGACGGTCGCTGCGCTCACCTTGCCGCAGATCGACGACGCCAGCGCCTTTGATCTGCCTTCGACGCTGTGACCTGTCTGTACCGTGACCCCCGCGCGAGAAGCCGCCTGAGCGACCGCTGGGACGGCGACGACAGCTAAGGCGCCAGCGACGGCGAGGAGCAGGGCGCGGCAGCGCAGCGGCCGATGGAGTTGGCGGGTGGGACGTTGTGGTGCGTTGGTAGCCATCGTGGGGCCTCCCCTACTTGGTGGCTCTGGCCACATGAGGTGAACGCTACATGGTCGGCCCCTGACGAGCTGTCCAACCCCATTGAGACGTCCCGGTCGGTCCTGCCCGAACGAAGGGGATTGCCATTCCATACGACAATCTTGGCGCCCGCACTGTTGCATGGTGCTACTGGGCACTCTCACGTCGAGATTTACCAGGGTCGAACTTTGCCGAGGCGACTGACGCCGAAGAGAATGGCGAAGGCCACGGCGAGTTGAACGAATGCGAGGACCAACGCTTGCTCGTGGGAGCCGAAGAAGACCGCGTTGTAGAGAGCGATCGGCATCGTGGTCGCCATTGGCACCGATCCGGAGACAATCATGGTCGCTCCGAAGTCGCCCAGGGCGCGCCCGAATGCCATCGCCACCCCGGCGACGATTCCGCGCCGCGCGAGCGGCAACGTCACGAGNNGGGAACGACTCGACGATCTGTGCGATGACGATCCCGGTGAACGTGAAGGTGAGCGGATGACCGAAGAGGTGGATCTCGGCGTCGCGGATGGGCCCCGGCCCTCCCATGCGCGTGAGGAGGTAGTAGCCAACAACCGTGGGCGGAAGCGCCATCGGCAAGCTGAACACGGTCTCGATCGCACCGCGTCCGGGGAAGCGGCCCCTCGCGAGGAGGTACCCGAGAGCGACGCCGAGGACGGCGACGACGATCGTTGCCTCGAAGGCTGCGTGCAGCGAGACCGACAACGGATTCCAGACCCAGGGCGGTATGCCGAGTCCGTTCAGCCACGAGTGAGGAACGAGGCCGCTCACCCTGACTCGGTGCTCTCCGGTGCCCGCCGTGGAGGCTCGGGGCCAACGGGTTGCTCGACGATGCGTCTGCCCGTCACGCGCCCGTCGTTGTATGCAATGACGACGTCGCCGAGCTCCTCGGCTTCCGTGGCATCGTGCGTTACGAGCACCGCCGGCACACCCGACGAGATGATCACCCCGCGGATTAGGTTTCTTAACTCGCGGCGCACGGCGGAGTCGAGCGAAGAGAGCGGCTCGTCGAGCAGCACCAGGTCCGGGTCACCAGCGAGGCCGCGCGCCAGCGCCACCCGCTGGCGCTGACCGCCCGAAAGCGAGCGCGGTCGCCGGTCGGCGAAGCCCTCGGCGCCAACGCGTTCGAGCCACGATCGAGCGACCGCACGTCGGGCTTGGCGACCGCTGGCATGGCGCACGGCGAGGGCCACATTGTCGAGAACGGAGCGGTGCGGCAGCAGCAGGCCGTCCTGAAAGACCATTCCGATTCGACGATCTTGCGTGGAGACGTGGATACGGCGCGCACAGTCCGTAACGACATTGCCGTTGATCACGATGGTTCCGGTGTCGGGGCGGATGAGGCCCGCGATCAGCGCCAAGGTCAACGATTTTCCCGCTCCGGACGGACCGAACAGTACCGACAGGCCGGACTCCATGGTGAACGCCACGTCCAGCTCGAAATCGCCAATTTTCTTGGTGACCGTGACCTTGAGCGCGGCGGTCATGCTCGACTCCGGCCCAGCAATCCGACACCCGTCATCGCCGTGATTGCCATCAGGACCAGGATCAGCAGCATCGTATTGCGCTCGGGCGTGGTGAACGAGTCGAGGATCGCCAGCGACATCGTGCGCGTCTTGCCGTTGATGTCTCCGCCGACCATGAGCGTGGCTCCATATTCGCCGAGGGCGCGGGCGCAGCCGATCGTGAGCCCGGCGGAGATGCCGCGTCGAGCGAGGGGGAGCGTCACCTTCAGGGCGACTCGCCAATTGGGTAGGCCCATCGTGCGCGCGGCCTGCTCGAACAAGGGGTCGACGCCTTCAATGGCAGTTCGCGCAGCGCGCATGCAGAACGGGAACGCCGCTATCGTCGCGGCGATGATGCACCCGGTGACGTTGTAGACGAGTACGTGGCCGATCACGCGTGTCAGAAACCCTCCGACCTTGGTACCGGGCGAGAGCACCTCAAGCAGGTAAAAGCCAATGACGGTGGGCGGCAGGATGATCGGCAGGCTACCGAGAGTTTCGAGCAGGTCGCGGCCCGGGAAGCGACCCTTCGCAAGCACGTACCCTGAGGCGATACCCGCTATTCCCGCGACCACTGTGGCCGGGACGGCTACGCGCAGCGTAAGCAGGAACGGACCCGAAACCACGCCCCAGTAAGCGATAGAGCCAGCCATGAGGTGGGCGACCCCGAAACCGAGTCCAAAGCCGACCAGCACCGTGACGACGATGATGGCGGCTTTTTGCCTGCCGCCGAGTGTCTGCGCGATACTGCGCCCTCGCTTCATGCGCGGAGTTCGCGTCAGCTAGCTGATCGGGTCATATCCGAACGAGGCTAATACGGCCTGTCCCTTATCGGATAGCAAATAGTGGATGAAAGCCAAGGCCGATACGCCGTCGGTGCTGGCAAGGTCAGCCGCCGCACCCTGGCCTTTGTCGTCGTTCTCGACGACTACCCACTGGCGAATCGGCTGATAGAAACCGTGCTGCGTAATCAAGGTTTTCGGGCTCGCTGCGCCGCCCTTCCCGAAATTTCTCGAACTGATATTGGCCGCGACGTTGTCGTGCATTCCCGCGACGTAGTTGCTATCGGTACATGATTCAGCGCGGAAAATGTGGTTCGTCCAGTCGTTCGATACGGTGGCATCCCTAAAATGCGTGACGCCGCATTCGGGGACCTCGGCCCAGAAGTCCGTGTCATTACCGGCGGGAGAAAACACGAATGACTTCGGAAGAAGCGCGATCTGCGAGGTGCCGGCGACGACAGTGTCCTGCGTGTAGGTCACGTTGTCGCCAAAAATAATCGGCAGCGAGGGGTCGGAGTAGTTGCCATTGCCGGCTTGGCCGCCTGAGGTGGGGCTCGTAGTACCGAAGTTGTCCAGGCTGGCCCCTTTGTCGGTCATATGGTCAATCTCTGCGCACGCCTGATCGGAAGCGGTCGCACCGAGGGCACGGTGTGGTTGGGCGTGGTAGTACTCGACCGCGGCCACGTAGAGCGCCTCCATCCCCGCGAGCCCGAACGGCGCGTTTGGTGCGACGTGCGATGGACCGCAGCCGACGTCCGCGAAAACCCAGCCGTTCTTCGGATCGGCAATGGCGAGATACCCACCGACGTTCTGGTGAGCGGAGCCTCCGTGGGCCCTGTTGGTATGGACGAGGAGATCACTCCATACCTGGGCCATGGTCGATGGCGCTGGCGTCTTGCCACTCTTCGTGAAATAGCCACCAGCGGGCTCTGCACATGCGGGCGCACCCTGTGCTGGCGCGAGCGTACTGCCGCCACTCTTGCACGAGAAGATCACGAGGCGTCCAGTGGTGTATTGCGACCGGGTGGAACCGATGCCCGGGCACGACGTACCGTTGCCATTGCCTCCGTAGGCCGCGGAGTAGGACGTTGAACTCGGGTCGATGCACTGGCCGACGCTGTTTTTTTGCACCGCCCTCGGGTTCTCCGCAGCGGCTGAGCCCGCGGGAATCGTGTTGTCGACGTTCGCCTCGTCAGCCGATGCAAACAGGGCAAAGCCGGCGGGCGCGTTTCCCGTGCCGTTCGACGCGAAGTCAACACCGCCGTCGATCTCTCCTGAGAGCTTCCCCGAACCGGCGTAGCTGAACGTGACGCTGTTTCCGCCGTTGGCGGTCTGCACGAAGTCCTGCGTCATGAAGTCAAATGCCGGCTCGGTGTTCGATGCGGCAAGGAACGTTGTGCCAGTCGCCAGGGCGGAGGCCGAGCCGGTAGGAACACTCGCGACGCCAAAGGAGAGGACAAGGACCAGCCCTGCTGCGCCTACGAGTCTGGGGAGTGCGTGCTCCTTGAGCATGTGAGTGCCCTCTTTCTGATGGTGCCCCCGAGTTGTCGGGCGTACCGAGAGCGCCGAGCATAGAGGCCGTTAGTTCTCTTGTCAACGCAAGTCATAGCTCTCGCGTTGATTAAGTGGGTATATGTGGCTCGAAACAACCTTTTAGTTGGTAAATCGACTTCGAACGACCCGAATCAAGAGGTGGCGAACGCAACCGAGCCACGCCAACGAAACCCGCGAAGTTGACGCGAACCTCAATGGCGCGGATGAGGCTGCTTTAGTTCGTCGACGATTGGTAGGCCGGGGAGCCGATAATGATTGTCCCGCAGTGCTTCCCCGGCACGTACACCACTGAGTTGTAGACAGGCTTGAACGTGAGCAACCCCTCACTTCGCAGCGTTGATATCGACGAGTAGGTGCCGTACCTTGCACAGCGGGACTTCTCCGCGCTCATGATCCTCGCGCTCTCGGCACTGATGGCGCCGGTGGTTCCACGATTCGTAGTAGCGCCCGACATCACGAAGACCGCGAAACCGACGATGAAGGAGAGCGCAAGCAGCGCAGCGAGGAGATAGGCAAATGAGACCTTCTGGAACATTAGGATGCTCCTCTCAATCACAGCGCGGCGGGTACGTTAAGGATAGACGCAAGGCGCAAAACTCTGCCGAAATGGAGCATGGGACGTGCCGCCGTGCTCATCGAAATGCACGTCATTTTTGATGTCCCCGCTGTTTGTTTGGTCCGCTCGACGATGAGACGCCGCAGTTTTTGGAACTAGAGACCGGGCACACATAAACTCACGGTCAGATGAAAGATTACAGCGTGGGCGAGGCAGCGGGGTTGCTGGGCGTCAGCGCCGATACGGTTCGGCGCTGGATCGACAACGGCAGCCTTGACGCCACGCGGTCAGTGGCGGGAAGACGCCGAATCGAGGGGGTTGCGCTCGCTCAATTCGCTCAATCGCTCCACGAGAACGCTGATCCTCTCGTGGCAACCAGCGCGTCGATGCGTAATCACTTCACCGGCATTGTGACGAAAGTGGTAAAGGACAAGGTCATGGCGCAGGTTGAAATACAAGCGGGACCATTCCGTGTCGTTGCTCTCATTAGCCGCGAGGCGGTGGACGACATGGGGCTCGTGCCCGGCGTGATGGCGTCCGCCGTGGTCAAGTCGACGAACGTGTCGATAGAGCTCTGAATGCGATATCGGGCGTCTTAGGTCTCGGACAGTCGGCGCTTCGAGGCGGCGTCGACGAGATCCACAACGGACGAGGCGACCGCTCGGGTATCGTCGTCTCCATGACGCCACAGGAGATTGCCGACCTCGTGCAACTGCGTCGGGCGCGCGACCTCATAGACCGCGACTACGCGCAGCCCCTCGATGTCCCGGCCATGGCGCGTGCAGCGCTCATGTCGCCCGCGCACTTCTCGCGCAAGTTCCGTGCGGCGTATGGCGAGACTCCCTACTCTTATCTCATGACGCGACGCATCGAGCG
>PLXU01000102.1 GCA_003151555.1 Acidimicrobiaceae bacterium
TCGTAGTACTCGATGCGGTCGGCCAGTTCGGGATTGACCGCCAGGACGTACTCGCGCACCTTCTCAAAGAGATCGTGGTCGTCGATGATGACCCCGCGGTAGTCGTCGTTGAGCTCTTCGCGCAGTACGCGCACCGCCAGGTCAAGGTCACGATAGACCAGACGGGGCTGGTTCGACTTGGCCACCTCGGCCTCGATGGCCGACCACTTCTCAGAGAGCGAACTCACGTCGCGCGCGAGGTCGTCGGCGCTGACGCCCTCGGCGGCGGTGCGAATGATGATGCCGTGGCGATCTGGCTTGACGTCGTCGATGATCTTGCGCAGGCGGCGCCGCTCACCGTCGGGCAGACGCTTCGAGATGCCGATGGTGGACGAGTTGGGCACCAGGACCGCGAAGCGACCCGGAATCGACACTTCCTGGGTCAGGCGCGCGCCCTTGGCTCCGATGGCGTTCTTGGTGACCTGGCAAATAATGGTCTGGCCGGATTTGATCATCTCTTCGATGCGCTTGTCGTTGGCGGGTGCACCCTCCACGTCCTCGTTTTCGAAAGTCACGTCGCCGCGATAGAGCACGCCGTTCTTGGGTATGCCGATATCGACGAAGGCCAATTCCATGCCGGGCAGCACGTTTTGGATGCGACCCAGGTAAATATTGCCGTCGATCTGGTTGGTCTCGTCCGCGCCCTTGGCCACGGTGTACTCGACCATCGAGCGGCCCTCGAGAGTGGCGATGTGGGTCGCCTCCTTATTGGTGTGCACGCACATGAGATATCGGCCCTGGGCCCGGGTGCGACGCTCTCCGCCGCGCCGGCGCCGGACCTTGCCGCGCGCGCCATTGCTGTCGGCGTTGCCCTCGGGGGCGGACGCCTCCACCGGGGCGTCCGAGACGCGCGACGACTGGTTCTGACGTGGTTGGCCGCCTTGGCCGCCTTGGCCGCCGCGTCCGCGGCCTCCGCGACGGCGTCGGTTACCGCCGCCCTGGCCGGAGCTCGATGTTGCGCCCGCGCCGTTTGACCCCGGCGCGCTCGACGCGGTGCCCGGTCGGGTATCGCCAATTTGGGGTGCGGGTCGGGTATCGCCGATGCGGGGACTAGACGAGGCAGATGACTGNNATAGTGACGTGTTGGGCGCCAACCATGAGGCCAAAGAGCCAAATACTAAGTAGGGTCACTCCAAAAACTTGTACCACGTTGCGTCCTCATTGCTTTCAGAAGCGGAGTGCGTCGCACTGCTTCTTCTGCTGCGTTCTTATCGCGCACCGTACATTTTGCACATCTGCGCCCAACACCTTCAATGTTACTCGCCGACCCGGCTCAACAGGGCTTCTAGTGCGAAAGCGTGGTCGTAGTCGTACTTGGGCCGGTCTTCTTGGTGGTGGGCACGGTGAGTTGGGCCTTGAGCGACACCGACTTGATGGGGTGGGCCACGAGGTAGTTAAACGTCTGGGCGACCACCGGGGCGGCGGCGTCCGCGCCGTAGCCGCCCTGGGCGACCACGCAGAGCACCACGTACTGCGGGTGCGTCGTAGGCCCGAAGCCCACGAACCACGAGTTGGGCTCCAGCAGTGGCGACGTGGTCGCGGTGCCGGTCTTGCCGGCGATCGGGTAGGCGGCCAACGAGAAGTTCGCCATGCTGTGAAACGTGGAGTAGGCCGTTCCCGACGGATTCTCCACCACACCGGTCAGGCCAGCGAGGATCGGATTGCGCACGCTGGAAGGCAGGCTCACGTGGCCGAGCACCCGGGGGGCGTAGCGCTCGACGATCTTGCCGTGCGCGTTGATCACCGCCGCGGCGACCTCGGGCTCGTAGCGCGTGCCCCCGTTGGCGAACGTGGCGTAGGCGTNNCGCCGGTGTACCAACTGACGTTGGGAAAGTTGGCCGGCGACGCTGCGTGAAGTTCCTTTCGCACCGTGGGCGAGTCGATGCGACCAGTCACCTCATTGGGCAGGTCGACGTTGGTCGGGTCGTCCAGCCCGTAAAGCGCGCCCACGTTTTGTATCGGCGTCTGGCCGTAGCGTCCGGTTTGGGACCAGAAGAGATAACCCAGGTTGTAGAAGTAATAGTCCGAGGAGACCGTGAGCGCCTCCGGCAGATTCACATAGCCGGCGGCCTCGTGGTCATTGTCGTGAAAGAGGCAACCGTGCGAACCTTGGTAGCAGCCGGGCACCTTGAACGTGCCGATGTCGTCGATGGACTTGTCGGCGGGAAGGATCCCCGTCTGCAGTTCCGCGGTGGCGGTGATGAGCTTGAAGGTGCTGCCCGGGGTGTACACGCCCTGAATGGCATAGTTGTTGAAGGCGTCCTCGCGTTCTAATTGCTTGAAGGTCGACTCGGACAGGCCGTTGACGAATGATTCGAGATTGAACGAGGGGTAGCTCGACATTGCGAGCACCTGTCCGTTGTTGACATTCATTACAATCGCCGCGCCGTTGAGCGCCGGCGGATGCACGTGTTTTATGGGGTCGACCGAGTTGCGCACCCGCAGGATATCGCTGGCCAGATAGCCGTCGAGCGCCTTCTGCAGACCGGTGTCGATGTTGAGCACCACCGAATCACCCACGGTCGGCTGTGTGGTGTGTACCGAGCCCAGGATCTTGCCGTTGACGTTCACTTCAATCGTGCTGGTGCCGTCCTTGCCGCGCAGGAACTGCTCGTAGAACGATTCGATGCCCGTCTTGCCGATCACGGAGTCGGGCTGGTAGCCGGCGTTGGGATTGGCCTTGATCTCGGCTCCGGTGATGGGTCCGACGTAGCCCAGCACCTGGGCAGCCACGTTGCCGCCGTTGGGGTATGAGCGCGTCGCCACGTTGAGCACTGACACCCCCGGGAACTCTTTGGGGTGCAGCTTGATGTACTCCACGATGCTGGGCGACGCGTTAGTCATGATCGGCGCCGGCTGGTAGGGGTCGTACTGCTGGTTGTTGAGATCATTGTTGATCTGGCCGACCCCGACGCCGGTGAGCGACGCCAGGGTGCCCTTCACCTGGGGATAGATCGCCGCCTCCGCACGCGAAAGGCGTATCTCGACGGTCGAGACGTTGGTGACCAGGGACTTGCCGTTACGGTCCAGAATGATGCCGCGGGTCGCGGGAATGGAGCTCACGTGCAGCGAATTTGATTGCACCGTCAACACCGAGCTGTTGTGCTCGAGCACCTGGAGCATGAAGAGCCGGCCAATTAGCGTCAGGAACAGCAGAAAAAAGAAGCCGCCGATGAGTCGCCAGCGCCGCTCGGGACGAGCTTGGACCTCGTCGGGCGACGCCACCAAGTCGCGAATGCCGACCGGATCGGGCTCGTTGATGGTGCGCCCACGACCGCGAAAGGGGTGCAGTGAAACCCAGGGGCGCCACAGGCGCGAGAACCACGAGCCGACGGGCCGGTTGCGCCACGAACGGCTCATCGACGCACTCGCTCGCCCACGTGGGCGACGCTTCGAGCGAGACGGGTCACCGGACGGGCCAGGATCAAGAAGGCCACCGCGTTGACCACCATCATGGCCAGCACGCTGCCGCGCCATAGGTTGAAGTTGAGCGCGAAGGCCCCGCCCACCACGTAGAGCAGCGGCGCGGAGAGTCCCGCCACCGCGGCCAGCACCGGGGTCACCCACCAGGCCGCGGAGTCGAGGTCGCCCACTCCCTCACGACCGAGCCGCGACGCGACGTAGGCGAGCAGCAGACCCACCGCCGCCGTCAGTCCGAACGGCGTCGTCGTGTGCGTGTCGAAGAAGATGCCCGCGACCAACGCGCAAAAGAGCGCCAGCGTGGTATTGCCCGTCAGTCCCATCGCGAAGGGCCAGAGCCAGACCAGCATCACTACCACGCCCTCAATACGCAACGACGAAAAGACGGTCAACTGCACCGCGACGAGCAGCAGCGTCACCACCAGCGCGGGCGCGAGGGCCCTCCTCACGCAGTTGGCTCCCACAACACGACGTCGAGGTACTGCAGGTGACGCAGGTCGGCCGTGGGACGCAGGGTCAGGTTGTAGGTCGCGGCGCCGGGCGTCAACGACACTTGGGCGACTTTGGCGACGGGCAGGCCCGGCGGGAAGAGCCCACCGTTGAGTCCGTTCGTGGCCAGTCGCGTACCGGGCGTCAGTGGCGTCGCCAGCGGCACCGAGTTGGCGCTCAGGCCGTTGTTCACGCCGCGACCGCTCACCACCAGTGAGGTCTTACCATCGCCGAAGGTGACTCCGACCGATGAGTTGACGTCCGTGATGAGCAGAACCGTGGCGCCATGAGGCGTCGTCGCCACAATGCTGCCGACCAGTCCGCCGTTGGCGACCACCGGCATCCCGACCAGGATCCCGCTGTTTCGACCCTTCGAAATCTGGACCGTGGCGGCAAAATTGGTGGGCGACACCGTGGTGACCTGGACCGCGACCGTCGGCAGCGAACCCACGTAGGGCACGTTGAGCGACGTCGAAAGTTGCTGGAGCTGTCGATCCAGGGACCATTGTTCGTTGCTCTTGAGTTCGGCCCGGCCCAGTTCGTAGCGCAGCTTCTGATTCTGCGCGACCACGTCGCTGTAGTTGATGGCGCCCGAGAACAAGTGTCCGAGGGGACGGGCCACTTCGTTGACCGTCCAGTTAAAGGGCGTCACCACCACGTTCGCGGCGCTGCGCAGCCCCGAGAGCACACCACCGGTCAAGGCGAGAACGGTGAGAATCGCTGCCGCGACGACGCCCAAGGTCCATGCACGACGCTTCGAGCGGTCCGTGGCCACGGTTTAACGCGAAGGGCTGGTCTTCAACATGCGTTCAAAGGTCTCGAGCTCTTCGAGGCACATGCCACTACCGAGGGCTACGCAATTCAAAGGATCTTTCGCCACGATGATGGGCATATTGGTCTCGGACTCCAAGCGGGCCGCCAGACCGTTGAGCAGCGCCCCGCCGCCGGTCAGCACGATGCCTTGCTCCATGAGGTCCGAGGACAACTCGGGCGGGGTGCGGTCCAGGGTGACCTTGACCGCGTCAATAATTGCCTGCACCGGCTCTTCAATGGCCTTGCGAATCTGTTCGGTCGAAATGATGACCGTCTTGGGCAGGCCCGTCACGAGGTCGCGGCCGCGGATCTCGGCGCGCAACTCCTCTTCGAGCGGGTAGGCCGAACCGAGTTGGATCTTGATCTCCTCTGCGGTTCGTTCACCGAGAGCGAGCTGGAACTCTTTCTTGACGAAGGCCACCAACGCCTCGTCCAGTTCGTCACCACCGACGCGGATGGACTGGCTGGCAACGATGCCGCCCAGTGAGATGACCGCGACCTCGGTCGTACCACCGCCGATGTCCACGACCATGTTGCCGGTCGGTTCGTGAATGGGCAGCCCCGCCCCGATGGCGGCGGCCATGGGCTCTTCGATGATGTAGGCCTTGCGCGCCCCGGCGAACTCGGCCGCCTCCATGACGGCGCGCTGTTCAACACCGGTGATGCCCGAGGGCACACAGATGACCATGCGCGGCTTGGCGAAGCGGCGCTGGTGCACGCGATGGATGAAGTAGCGCAACATCTTTTCGCAGATCTCGAAGTCGGCGATNNTGACGCCGTCCTTGAGGGGTCGAATGGCCTGGATATTGCTCGGCGTGCGACCAATCATGCGCTTGGCCTCGGCGCCCACCGCGAGCGGCTTACCGTCCTTGACGTCAACGGCAACCACCGAAGGTTCATTCAGCACAATCCCGCGGCCGCGAACGTAGACCAACGTGTTGGCCGTACCGAGGTCGACGGCCATGTCACGACCCAGTAGTGAAAAGCGACGATCAACCATAGAGACCCTTTAACGAGAGAACCGACGTGCCTCTCTTTTGTCTACAAGGTTAGGCCAAGAAGACCCGCCGCGGCCAAAAGATTTATCTAGACCAAATGTGGAAAGAAAATCGCTATCTCGCGTTCGACTGATTCGGGCGAATCTGAGCCGTGAACGAGGTTCTCTCGGGTGATTGTGGCGAGGTCGCCGCGTATCGTACCCGGGGCGGCGTCCTTGGGATCGGTCGCGCCCATCAACGCACGCACGACCTTGCACGTCTCTTCGGGACCCTCGACGATAAGGGCGAGCACGGGGCCACTGGTGATGAACGACACCAGCGGTTCATAGAAGGACTTACCCACGTGTTCGGCGTAGTGGCGCTCGGCGGTCGCGATATCGAGGGTGCGCAGTTCAGCCGCCACCACGCGAAGTTGCTTGGCCTCGAGTCGCATGATGATCTCGCCAATGAGGCCGCGAGTAACGCCGTCGGGCTTGACCATGACAAAGGTTCTCTCCACGACGAGCCAATCTAACAGTCCTACGCCAAGTGGCGAGAAGGGATGTGGATGACTTCGCCTCGCACTTCACCCACCAGGTAGAGGCTGCCGGCCACGACAATGAGGTCGTCGTCGGTTGAACGTTCACGCGCGTGCGCGAGGGCCGCCACGCCACTCGGGTGTTCGAAGGCCACGCCGCCGGCGCGGCGCACCGCGTTCGCCACGTCGCTCGCGCTTGCCGCACGAGGTGACAGCGGCGCGCAACAATGAAACTCGGCGAACCCCAACGCGACGAGCGGACCGACCATGTCGTCGATGTCGCGACCCGTCAGCATGCCCAGCACGCAGCGCCGCTCGCCGTTGACGTGAAAGGCGCCGTCGAGTGTGGCGACCAGCGCCTTGACGCCGGCGGGGTTGTGCGCGCCGTCGACCACGATCATTGGCCGGCGCGAGATCAACTCCATCCGTCCGGGCATTCGCGCATTGGCCAACGTCGTCGTAACGACGAACTGGCCGAGGGCCCGCCCGAGGAAGGCCTCCGCCGCGACGATGGCCGTCGCGGCGTTCATTCCCTGGTGAATACCGTGCAGTGAGACCAGGACCTCTTCGTAGCGCTGGTAGGGAGTGAGCACGGTGATGGCGCGCCCGCCCAGGGCCAGATCGTTCTGTTCTAAGAAGAAGGACTCGTCGAGCAGCCACAGCGTCGTGCCGAGGCGCGAGGCCCGTTCGCGCGCTATCTGCACGACCGTGGCGTCGACCGTGGCCACGATGGCGATGGCGCCGGCGCGAAAGATGCCCACCTTGTCTAACGCGATCTCGGCGATGGTCGTGCCGAGTACGGCCGTGTGATCGAGGTCAACGTTGGTCAAAACCTCAACGTCACTGTCAATGACGTTGGTCGAGTCCCAGGTCCCGCCCATGCCCACCTCAATGACGGCCACGTCGACGCCCTCGTCGGAGAAGTGCAGCAGTGCCGCCACCGTCAGGAGTTCAAAACGGGTGAGCGACAGTTCGCTCACCGTTTCGACGTCGGCCAGACGAGAGACGAGCGCGACCAAGCTGTCGTCGTCGATTGGTTCGCCGTTGACCGCGATGCGTTCGTTCAGCGCGTGCAGGTCGGGACTGGTGAACGTGCCGACGCGAAGTCCGGTGGAACTAAGCAGGGCGCTCGTCAACGTGCTGGTCGAACCCTTTCCGTTGGTACCGGTGAAATGCACGGAGGGATAGTCCTGCTGGGGATTGGCCAGCAGGGCCAGCGTGTCAAAGATCGGCTGAAGACTAGGAGTGTCCTGGCGGTTGGGGGCGACGCGCTCGAAATCCAAGTGCGATTCCAGCCAGGTCAGTGCCTCAAGGTACGACTTGAAATGCACGAATTAGCTCGCGCGACGGGTTCGCGTCGCCTTTCGCATTTCGTAGGTCGGGTTGATCTTGTCGCGCACCGATTCCGCCGTGACCACGCACTTGACCACGTCGCTGCGGCCCGGCACGTCGAACATGGGTTCGAGCAACACGTTCTCGAGGATCGAGCGCAGCCCCCGCGCGCCGGTCTCGCGCTCGAGCGCCTTGTCGGCGATCGAGGTCAGCGCCTCATCGGAGAAGACGAGCTCGATCCCGTCGAACTGGAAGAAGCGCTGGAACTGCTTGACGAGCGCGTTGCGCGGCTCGGTGAGGATCTGCATCAGTTCGTCACGGTCGAGCTGATGGATGGCCGACATAACCGGCAGCCGGCCGATGAACTCGGGAATCAGGCCGTACTGGATGAGATCCTCCGGCAGGCAGTGCTCGAAGATCTGGCCGGTGTCGCGCTGCTCCTTGGACTGGATCGCCGCGCCGAAGCCGACGCCCTGGTGGCCGATGCGCCGCTCGATCACGCGATCGAGGTTGGCGAACGCGCCGCCGCAGATGAACAGGACGTTGGTGGTGTCGATTGACAGGAACTCCTGATGGGGGTGCTTGCGTCCGCCCTGAGGCGGCACGCTGGCGCTGGTGCCCTCCAGGATCTTCAGCAG
>PLXU01000058.1 GCA_003151555.1 Acidimicrobiaceae bacterium
CTCATGATCGTGCTCGACGCGTCGGTCGTCGTGGTGGCGCTGCCCCACGCCCAGCGCGCGCTGCACATCTCGATCGCCAACCGCCAGTGGGTGATCGGCGCGTACACCTTGGCTTTCGGCAGCCTGCTGCTGCTCGGTGGGCGCATCGCCGACTACCTCGGACGACGCCGGATGTTCATCATCGGCCTGATTGGATTCGGCGTGGCCTCCGCGTTGGGCGGTCTGGCCCAGAATCAAGTCATGCTCTTTGGCGCCCGTGCCCTGCAGGGCGCGTTCGCCGCGGTCATGGCACCGGCCGCGCTGTCCCTGCTTACCGTGACCTTCACCGAAGCGCGCGAACGGGCCCGGGCCTTCGGGGTCTACGGCGCGGTCGCCGGCAGTGGCGCGGCCATTGGCCTGGTGCTCGGCGGCGTGCTGACCCAGTTCGCCTCGTGGCGCTGGACACTGCTCATCAACGTGCCGATCGCGCTCTTCGCCGCCATCGCGGCGCGTCAAGTGATTACCGAGAGCCGTGCCGCGGCCAAGCACGGCTACGACCTGCCGGGCGCGGCGACGGCCACCGGCGGCCTCTTCCTGCTGGTCTACGGCTTCACCATGGTGGCGTCGCACGGCTGGAGTTCCACGCTCACCTTGTCGCTCTTCGCCGGCGCGATAGTGCTCTTGGGCGCCTTTGCCGCCATCGAGCTGCGTGCACCGCACCCATTGCTGCCCATGCGCGTGGTGCTGGAGAAGCGGCGCGGCGGATCGCTGCTCGCCTCGCTGCTGGTGGGCTGCGCGATGCTCGGGACGTTCCTCTTCCTCACCTACTTCCTCCAGGGCACCCTCGGTTACAGCGCCCTAAAGACCGGCTTCGCCTTCCTGCCCTTCTCGGCCGGCATCATCGTGGGCGCCGGCACGGCGAGCCGAATCCTGCCGCGCAGTGGGCCGCGGGCCCTGATGGTCACCGGTCTTTCCATGGCGACCCTCGGACTGCTCTGGTTCAGCCGCCTGGGCGTGCACAGCACCTACGCGGCCCACATCCTGCTGCCCGAGATCGTGGTGAGCGTCGGCATGGGACTGGTGTTCGTGCCCATGAACTCAACGTCGCTCTACGGCGTTGACCCCCAGGACGCGGGCGTCGCCAGCGCGCTGGTCAACACCACCCAGCAGGTGGGCGGCGCGCTGGGCACGGCGTTCCTCAACACGGTGGCCGCGTCGGTGACGGTCACGTACCTCGCCTCTCGCATTTCTTCGACCTCGGTCGTCAGGGCAGCGGCGGTGCACGGCTACACCACGGCCTTCGAAGTCAGCGCCCTGTTGGTGGCCCTGTCGGCCGTCGTGGTCGCGATCTTCATTGGCCCCAAGAGGAGTCCCGTCCTGGCCGGTGAGGGAGAACTCACCATGCCCCTTGACTCTCAGCCGGTGCTGGCCAACCGGTAGACGGCTACGTCGCCTGGCGAGGAGTGTGGTCAAGGCCACTTACTCTTCGCCGGAGAATCGTTTCCACCCCGACTGTCGGGTCATGTCCAAGGACGAGCTGATGGCGGCCCAGGTCGCGACAAGCTTCCTGGCCAACGCGCTAACCGGTTTCAGACAGAAATCTCGAAATAGTACTTGACATTCGACTGTTGACGATATATCGTTATAGTCACGTAACTATCGAAAGGACACGATAATGAGAAATCGAGATTTCAATCTGTCACCACACGGGCGGCCGAGATTCACCGAAATAGGTGAAGTGGATCAGTTCGAGGGCCGTCCCGGCCGTCGAGGTGGACGCGGAGAACGACACGTGGGCGGTCACGGCCACGGACACAGCCACGGCGACGAAGGCCGGCGGGGCGAAGCTTCAATGAGGGGTGGGCGCGGTCGTCGAGGCGATGTGCGCCAGGCGGTACTGGCGCTGCTCAACGAGCGGCCGATGCACGGCTACGAGATGATGCAGGAACTGGCCGATCGCACGCAAGGACTATGGCGCCCGAGCCCCGGTTCGCTATACCCGGCTTTGCAGCTCTTGGAGGACCAGGGTCTAGTGAGTTCACAGACCGACGAGGGTCGTCGTCAGTTCACGCTGACCGAACAGGGGCGCGCCGAGCTCGCGAGCAACCCGAAAGCGTCCGCGCCGTGGGAGACCATGATGCGTGGCGCCGATCAGGGCGACGTCGCCCTGCGAGTCGCCATGCGCCACGTGATGATTGCCGTACGTCAAGTCGCCGAAGCCGGCACCGCTGATCAAAAAGCGCGGGCCGAACGACTCATCGTTGAGTTGCGTCGTCAGATGTACTTGCTGCTCGCGGAAGCAACGGAGACGCCNNACGCATTCGGGTGGCGATTGCTTTTTGGTCAGTGCGTGCGTCGCCAGCTCGCGTGGTTCCTTGGTTCAACGGTGCGCACCATCGAACGCAACCGTTCGTCCCGGTAAACTTCCCGCAATGTCCTCCACGCGAGAGTCGGTCAATGCGCGTTGAATCCCTGTGGCGCTACCCCGTCAAGTCCATGCAGGGTGAAGCGTGCGACGAGCTCACTGTCGTAGCGAGTGGCGTGGCGGGCGACCGCGGCTTCGGTGTACTCAATCTGGCGACCGGTACCGTCATTTCCGCCAAGCGTGACGGGCGTCTTCTCGCGGCCTCGGCATCATTACGCGACGGCGAACTTTTTGTGCGACTGCCGGATGGACCAGAACTCGGCCCGGGCGACGTCTTGGATGCGAGTCTGACGAACTGGCTGGGCCAACCGGTGAGCCTGGTCGACGCATCGAGCCACGGAGTCGCCACCTTCCAAGGCCAAGAAGATTTCGAAGAAGACGATTCGTCGTCCGAAGAGTGGGAGGGAACCAACGGATCGTTCGTCGACGAAAGCCCCCTCCATCTACTCACCACAGCCGACCTCGAACTTCTCTCATCCGAGCGACCGGACCTGCAATGGAATGTTCGCCGATTTCGGCCCAACGTGGTGGTCGACGCGAGCGCGGGCGCACTCGATCAGGTGGAGTCAGGTCAGCGGATTCAAATTGGCGAGGTGGAGATTGCGATATGGAAGGGCTGCACGCGCTGCGTGATGACTACCAGGGCCCAGCCTGACGGGCTCGCCCGTCAGTTGGACGTGCTTCGCCACGTCATTAAGTCACACGACAACGTCGTAGGTCTGCGCGCGAGAGTGGTGCGAACGGGCGCCGTCCACGTGGACGACCCGGTTAGCCTCATCTGAATGAATTGGTCCTCGCCGCACTGGCGCGGCGACGGTTGTCTCCACTCTGGAGACGTATGGTCGTAGTGAACTAGTGGTTACGAATGAGCGTGGGGGGTTGAAGTGCGGATCGCGGTCGCGGGTGGCAGTGGCACCGTGGGGCGTTACGTGCTCGAGAGCGCGAAGGATGCGGGCCACGACACCGTGGTACTCAGTCGCTCGTCGGGAGTGGACCTACGAAGTGGTGAGGGCCTCGCCACTGTCTTGGCCGGCGTCGAAGTCATAATCGACACGTCGAATTCCGATACGACGGACGGCGCGATGGCTCAAGCCTTCTTCGTTGACGTCACCCGCAGGCTGCACGCCGCGGGCGCGCTGGCGCGCGTCCAACGATTGGTCACTCTTTCGATAGTGGGCATCGACGACTTCCCCTTGGGCTACTACCGAGCAAAGTTGGCGCAAGAGGCGCAGGCGCTCAGCGGTCCACTGACGGCCAACGTCGTGAGAGCGACCCAGTTCCACGAATTTGCCGCGCAGCTCCTTGTACGCACAAAGCGCGGCCCGTTGGCCGTCGTGCCACAAATGCGCCTGCAACCCATCGCCGCGCGCACCGTCGGCCACGAGCTCGTTCACGCCGCGTTGTCGCCGCCCATCAGACCTATCGTCGAGATCGCGGGGCCTCGACAGGAGAGCCTGGTAAAGATGGCGCGTTGCGTCGTGCGCCAACGGGGCCAACGCGCGCTGGTCGTTGCGCTACGAGTGCCCGGAAAGGCGGGAAGGAAGATGCGTTCGGGCGCTCTCGTGGCAACCAGCGACGCGCGATTGCTCGGTCCAACGTTCGATGAATGGTTGGCCACTGACGATGCGCGGCTCCCTCTCTTCTGAGTCGTCCACGCCTGACTAGTTGGGTGCCATGTGATCGGTGCGGTGGCAAGAGTCAGACTCGCCGTTCGTTCTAACGAGCGTGTGGGGCTGAATGGTCGGTGGACTACGCCTTCTCGATCCTGATGTCGCCCGACACCGTATTGATCTTGAGGGTGACCTCTTCGGCGTCGCTCGCCGCGTCGCCGGTGGCGTCGAGATCGATGTTCGAGCTCATGTTGCCCGAGACCGTGGTGGCGTTCACGTCGATCGCGAGCCCTCGGGCGACCGCGACGTGGACGTCGCCGGACACGACCTTGACGCTCACGTTTCCCGGTTGGGCGACCGTAATATTCACGTCACCCGAGGCGCTGGCGATATCTGTCTTCGCGGCCGCGCTGAGGCACTCGACGTCGCCCGAGGCGCTACGGCATTTAAGTTCCGAGCGGACCGCACCGGTCTGCACGTCGCCCGAGGCGGTCTTTACGTCGAGCGAGTCGCACGGCTCGCTCTCGTTGACGTCGCCGGACACGCTCGACACGCTGACGTCGCCATAAGGTCCTTCGAGGGAGGCGTCGCCCGACACCGTCTTAATCTCCAGCGACGAACCACGAGGCAGGACCACCAGCACGTCCACGTCAGAGCCGCCGAAGTCGAACCACGACTTCCTCTTCCCGCTCTTGTCGCGCGACACTCCGATGCGGTCGCGAGGCTGCGTACGAATGTCCAGTTGGTTGCTGGTCGCGTCAAAGCGCACGTCCGCGTCTTCCAGCAGGTAGTCGAACTTGGCGGAACTGGCAGTGAGGGTTACCTCGAGGGTGTTTCCCTCGATGGTCTTGACCGTGATGTCGCCGCTCTTGGAGGAGATCTTGGCGCGGACGGGGCCCGAGGGGGAGAAGACCTCGTAGCGTTCGCAGTCGTTTGCCTTCCTTCGCGAACCACCTTCACCGGATTGCTTGATGTCATTGTTGGCGTTGGTCATAGCCATCCTTTCAATTGGAACGTGTCGCGACACTCTTCGTAGCCCGAGCGAGGAAGGCGTAGATCGCGTTTAGTGGTTGCGAGTAGAGGTCGGAGTGGGCATGACCCTCGCCACCGACCCGCTCGAAGTTCAGCGTGTCGCGACGCACGTTGCGATAGGTCGCAATCGGGGAGGAGGAAGGTAGTGGGGTTCGTAGAAGACTCATGAGGTTCCTTTCAAAGTCCTAGGCGCGGCCCTTGCCGCGAAGTTGGTGTCGACCCACCACGGACGTGCCGGAAGGGTCGATTCGAACCGAGCGCTCGAGTGAGCGAACGATCCACGAGTTGACCGACGTTCCGACATCGGTCGCCAGGTGTTCGATGTTGTCCTTGAGGTCATCGCTCAGACGCAGGGCGATGCGCGCCGAGTAGTCGGTCTTGGCCGGGCTGTCCTCGGCGTTGACGGGCACTAGTCGTGACAGGCGAATCGTGTCGCCCTCCAGGTTGACGTTGAGGGGCGCGCCGTCCTGGAGGTTGAACTCTTGGACGAGGTCGTTCAGCGCCTCAAGAAAGTGCTTCTGCAGCGCCGGCTCGATGGCGGCTCCGATTCGCTCGACGATGGATCCCGTCTCGGGTCCGGCGAGTTCGGCCAGGTTCTTGAAGTCTTCTTGTATCCGTTCGACAAAGTCTGATATCAACATGGCTTCAGTATAACATCATTATGATATCACTGTCAAGCTGAGTTAGAAATATCGCCTTTTGGATGCTCGCAGGAACAGTTGCTCCGTGGTTCTTATAGAAATATGTGTTTTAGATTAACCGAGGATGTCTGGGATCGCCGATTCGATAACCGTCGGACGCTCCGGATCCCTCACCCCGGGAATCAGGATGACCACGACGCAGATGACCGTCGAGAGCAGACCACCAAAGAAGATGGTCTCGCGGATCCCGATGCCGGCCGCCACGACGCCGCCGAGCAGGATGCCGAGCGGTCCCAGGGAGAAGGCCAGCAAGTAGACCAACGAGGACACCCGGCCCAGGACTTCCCTCGGCACGAGCTCCTGCATCATGGCGACCCACAGGACGTCGCCGTAGATGAAGAGGCCAATCTCGGCGGCGCTGAGCAGGCCCACCACCCACACGTTGGGGGCGAAGGCCATACCGACGATGGCCGCGCCACCGGCGGCGTAGGCCGTCCACAACACGGTCACGCGCAGTCGCGGCGAACCCATGCGCGCCACCACCAGGGAGGCCACCACGCCCGCCGCGCCACCGGCGGCGAAGACCAGGCCGAGCGACAAGGCGCTGGCGTGCAACGTGACGCGCACGAGGAGTGGCAGCAGCACGGTGAGTGGCGTCATCCCCACGAAGTTGGCCAGGGCCGCGCCAATGAGCGACGCGATGAGCCAATGGGTCTTGCGCACGTAACTGATTCCCTCCATGGCCTCGGCGAAGGCGGAGCCGTGGACCTTGGCGCGTTGGGTGCGAATGCGCATGGCGAGCAGGCACGAGGCCGACACCACGAAGCTGATGGCGTCGACGGCGAAGGACCAGGCGAAGCCGATGCCCGCGACGATGAGACCGCCCGCGGCCGGACCGATGAGCCCCTGAGTCAACTGCCCGCTCATTTGGCTCAGCGCATTGCCCTGGACGAGCAGGTGATCGTCCAGCAGTTCGGGCATAATGGCCATGGAAGCCGGCCCGAAGAAGGCGTCGGCCGTGCCGAAGATGGCCGACATGACGATGAGCTGCCACAGACGTAGCTCGTGGTTGGCCAGGAGCAGGGCCACGATGCCAACGGCGACCCCGCGCACTGCGTCCGACGAGAGCATGGCCAGGCGTTTGGGCACGCGGTCCACGACCACCCCTCCCAACAGGGCGAAACACACCGAGGGCACCGCCCGCGCGGCCAGCACGTACGCGAGGTCAATGGGGCTGTGACCAATCTTGAGGGCGGTTAGGGCCAACGCGATCGTGAAGACGCCATCGCCGAGCGAGGAGACGGTCTGGCCCGACCATAACAACGCAAAGTCGCGCACCCTCAGGGCGTCAAAGGTTCCGTTCGATTTTGTTGAGGCGGACATAGCCATCAATACTTTCATCTCGCTAGGGGGCCAATGGATAAGACTCACTTACCATGACGTGGGCGAGCGAAGGACAGCACCGGTTGGTCTTCGGCTTTGAGATCGCTGGGGGCTCGGCGCAACGCAACGATGTAGGTCCTCGGCCTTCTCCCGTACGGCCAACGACGCTCTAATCGCGTCATTGCGCTTTAAGGGTGCAGTCCTTCTTCGTGCGATACGTGCGTCGCTGGTTCCAGTTGAAAGGTCGCGTGTTCGACGTCGAAGTGTTCGCTCACGCACGACTGCAGCGCATCGAGAATCTGCGGGGCGTGGCCGCTGTCAAAGCAATGATCTTCGACCACCACGTGCGCTGACAATGTCGTCTGACCCGAGGTCACGGTCCACGCGTGCAGGTCGTGGATCTCGAGTACGTGGTCCACCTCGCTCAAGTGAGTGCGCACGTGGTTGAGGTCGAGGCTGTCGGGGGAAGCCTGGAGGAGAATCGTGCCCGCGTCGCGCAGCAGTCCCCACGCGGTTCTGACCATGAGCGCCACCACAAAGAGTGACGCGACGGCGTCGGCCCGCTCCCATTTCGTGAGCACGATGATCAGGCCCGCAATCGCGGTCGCGATGAAGGCCAGGAGATCGGTCAGGATGTGCAGGTAGGCACCGCGTATGTTGAGGCTGGACCGGTCCGCCTTGGCGAGCACCCACGTCACGATCAAGTTCACGATGGCGCCCACGATTGCCACCGCCAGCACCAGGTCGCCGCGCACGTGGTGGGGCGTTACGAGTCGTTGGACCGCCTCCACGGCGATGAGCAAGGCAATGGCGACGAGCGTCACTCCGTTCACCGCCGCTGAGAGTATCTCCGCGCGCTGGAGGCCAAATGTCCAACGTCCCTCGGACGGCCTTCGCGCGAGGCGAACCGCCCACGCGCTCATACCCAACGCGGCGACGTCGGTGAGCATGTGTCCGGCGTCGGCCAGGAGAGCCAGCGATCGGCCCAGAATCGCGGCAATCACCTCGGCGACAAGAAAGGTAGCGATGAGGCCGAGGGCCCACATCAAATAGCGAACGTCGCGACCGGTCGCCGTGGGACTCATGTGGGTCGCCCCGCGACGATCGTCAGTCACAAGGTTGAGGTCACGTGGATAACGGACTCGGGCACGAGATCATTGTCCCATGATTCGTCTCCAACTCGACCACGTCCTCTGGCGAACTGGCCATGGATTAGGAACGTACGCGGCGGCACTACGAATTCACGTAACGGCGAAGCGCGATGCCGGTCCAGATGAATTCCACGACACCGAAGGGCCACGCGCCGGACAGGAATCCGTACACACTCGAGAGCAGGCAGCCCAGCGCGAAGGCGGCGATGAAATAACGGCCCCGTCGCTCCATGGCGTACATGAGCATCATGAAAGAGACGGCGCACACGCCGTAGATGGTTACCGTCACGCCCTCATGTTCTCACGTACGAAGTCCCCCGGCGAAAGACGTCGGGTGTACCTTTCGTTCATGCCCGCTGCACCACTGGTTGAATGGGAAAGCCTCAAGCGCTGCTCGTTCGATCTCGACGATGGGCCTTTCCTCGGCGGACCGCACTTCGCGGCCAACGAGAACAACGAGTACGTCATTGTCTCGGGTGATTATCCCAGCGCACTGAGTGAACTGGTCGAGGTACTGTATCGACTCAATTTGGTGCGTTCGGGCTACGACATGAACGCTAATCCCGACAGCCTAACTGACGCCGCGATCAAAAAAATGCCGGACGATCGAGTGAGGGACTTCATCAGTCAGATCGTGCGCGCCGACCGGCTCAACGAGGGAACGCTCCAGCGGTTCGTCAACAACATGATCCTCCTGCAGTTGGTCCGCGCGGCCTACGACCACGAGGTGTTCAACGCCAAGCATTGGCCGAAAGCTCTTGCGACCTTGGATGAGCAACACGTGGCCAAGGGTGTAGTAGTTCGCAGCCGCACGAACAAGATCGAAGGCCGCACGACCGGCGGTCGACAGAAGTGCCCGTCGACGTCGTGCTCCGGTTGGCTACTTGGTGTGCTCTGGGAAACGGGCCAGCAGATGCACATCTGTTCGGAGGGCTGGCACTTCGAACCATCGACCGACGAGATCCACGTCATCGGCGGCGGCGACATTTCGGCGCGTTACATCTCGCCCAAGCCCTGGGGCAGGCCTCCTTCGCCCAAGAGTCTTTGGCCCTCAAAAGTCGAACTCAACACCAAAACCGGGTGGAAGATCCTGCCCAAAAGCTAAAGGACGTTGGCTAGATCAGCCAACGTCCTTTACACCAGTTAGGAAATCTGTCGGGCTCTAGGTACTGCCGATCGACGTCGCGTACTCGACCGTGTTCGACTGGATCGTGTCGCGGTACCAGCGGAAACTCTCCTTGGTGAGGCGAGTGCCGGACGGAAAGTCAACCCAGACGATGCCGAAGCGCCGCGAGTAGCCGTAGGACCACTCGAAGTTGTCGAGCAGGCTCCAGACGAAGTAGCCCTGCACGTTGACGCCCGCGTCAATGGCGTCGTGCACGGCCGAGATGTGCTCCTGCAGGTAGGCCACCCGGTTGAAGTCCAGCACGTGACCGTTGGGATCGACGTAGTCGTCGAAGGCCGCGCCGTTCTCGGTGATGTAGATCGGCACCGTCGTGTACTCGTCGCGGATGCGCACCAGCAACGTCGTGAGACCCGAGGCCTCGATCTCCCAGTCCATCGCCGTGCGGTCACGACCGGGCGTTTCCAGCGAGCGCAGGTGCAGGTCGGGGAACTGCTCGGTGAGCGCCACCCGGTAGCCAGCCACCCGTGCCTCCTTGGCGCGCGAGGCGTCGACCACGGTGGAGGGGAAGTAGTAGTTGACGCCCAAGAAGTCGAGGGGCTGGGAGATGAGTTCCAGGTCGCCGTCCTGGACGACCGAGAAGCCGGGTTTGGAGGTCGCGTAGTGCGCGAGCATGTCCTGGGGGTACTGGCCGTGAAAGACCGGCTCTAGGAACAGCCGGTTGAGATTACCGTCGGCGCGCCGTGCCGCGGCGACGTCCAGCTCGTGCTCCGAACCGGGTTGGTGGTCGCCCAGGTTGAGCGTGATGCCCACCTTGGCCGACGGCACCGCCGCGCGAAGAATCGGAAGGGCCATGCCGTGGGCCAGCAGCAGGTGGTGGTTGGCCGCCGCGGCCATGCCGATGTCCTGGATGCCCGGGGCGTGGCGTCCTATGCCGTAGCCCACCCACGAGGAGCACCACGGTTCATTGAGCGTGATCCAGCGCTCGACGTCGCTGCCGAGTGAACGGGCGACTAGGTCCACGTACTCGGCGAAGCGCTCGGCGGTATCGCGCACGCACCATCCGCCCTCGTCTTCGAGCTGCTGGGGCAGGTCCCAGTGGTACAGCGTCAGCGTCGGCTCGATGTTGCGCGAGCGCAGTCCGTCGACTAAGCGTCGATAGAAGTCCAGTCCCACTTGATTGGCCGGTCCCTTGCCGGTGGGTTGGATGCGTGGCCAGGCCACGGAGAAGCGGTAGGCCCCGACGCCGAGTTCGGCCAGGAGGTCTAGGTCTTCGTCGACGCGGTGATAGTGGTCGCAGGCCACGTCGCCGGTGTCGCCGTTCCACACGGCGCCGGGAGTGTGGCTGTAGGTGTCCCAGATCGAGGGACCCCGACCGTCGGCCTTGACGGCACCTTCGATCTGGTAGGAAGCGGTCGCCGTGCCCCACAGGAAGCCCGGGGGGAAGCGTCGATTGAGACTCTTGGAATTCAAGTCTTGATTGTTCACGGTAGGTACATCTCCTCGTTGGGGTAGTAAATATATGCTCGGTTACCTCTACGCTCGGCCCCGCCAGGTTGGAGAATGACGGGGCCGCGCGCAGAGGAAGGCTTTGTGGGCCTTCTTGAAATGCAGCCTTGACATGCGGCCTCGCCCCTCAGGGAAGGAGGCGAGGCCGCACGCGGAAGGGGAAGGTTGGACCTACTTAACCCTCTTAAGGTGCATCAAGATGATGGGCAACTCAGGGTCATTCGGCGACGGGTCCATGTACTGGTTACTTGGAGTCACCCAGCCGGTGAAGTGTGCCGTTGAGTACACGTCCCAGTCAGCTCCGTACAGCAAAGGAGCGTCAGGAACCTGCGTGTCCATGATGTTAGCGAGTGTCGCAATCGCCGTCTTGACCGCGGCCTGGTTGGACGGGTTGGTCGTCTCCAGGGTCGTCAGCGCTGTCTGTGCCGCCGCGCTCTGGTAACGACCGAAGTCGGCCGAGGCGTTGGTGGGACTAGGTGCGACAAACGTCTTGTAGTCCAGCCAGTTCTGGTATTGCACGAATGGATTGCTGCCACCCGCACCCCAGTGAATCACCGTCTGGAACGTACCGGCCGCCAGGTCGGAGTACCACTGCGTGGCCTGGACCCCGTCTACGGTGCAGTCAATGCCGACGGCTTGGAGCTCGTTGGACATCAACTGGTCGTCGGCGTAGTAGTCCGAGTAGGCAGTGGGGTCTTCCACCGTGAAGGCGATTTCCGTTCCGCCCTTGGCCCAGAAGCCCTTGGAGTCCTTGGCGTAGCCGTCGGCCGTCAGGATCGACGAGACCTTGGCTGCGTCCGGGGTGGGCGAGATGTTGTTCGCCAACGAGGACGGCAGGTAGGCACTCTGTGCCGGCAGGATCAACGCGCTGGTCGACGTCGCCGGTGGCTCGTAGCCGAGTTCACCTTCGACGCTCAGGGCCGTGCGGTCAATGCCCGCACTGATGGCCGCGCGAACCGCGGGGTCGCTCAAGGGTCCGGTACCAGTCACGTTGAACTCCAACGTCACCGTACTGCCGGGCGCGTAGAAGTAGTGATTGGTCTTGGGATTCTTGTCGACGAAGACGGTCTTGAGGTTGGCTATCTCGTTACCGGCCCACTGCAACTGCCCGTTGGCCAGGGCGGTGGTAGCTGCCTGGTTGGACGAGTAGTAGGTGACGTTGATCTGTGACGCGGCCGGCTTGCCACCCCAGTACTTAGGGTTGGCCGAGTACTGCACCACTGTCGACGAGTAGTTCTTCAACACGTATGGTCCGGTGCCCACTGGCTTGGGGATCGTCGCCGTTGCCGGGTTGGCGATCTTGGACCAGATGTGCTCGGGCACGATCAACGTCGATCCGGCGATGTTGGTGATGGTCTGGTAGGCCGGGGTCGCGAAGTTCAACACCACGGTGTAGCTACCCTTGGCGACGGCCGCATTGGACAGCGCGGGCACGCCGGAGTAGTTGGCCGCTGGGTTCTCCGCGATGAGGTTGAACGTGTAGGCCACGTCAGCCGCCGTGAAGGCCTTGCCGTCACTCCACTTGACTCCATGACGCAGGGTGAACGTCAGCGTCTTGCCGCCGTTGGACCATGCGTACTTGGTGGCGAGCCACGGGTATTGAGTGTTGGCCTTTAGGGTGTCGAACTCAAACAGTGGCTCGTAGCTAAGTGACTTGACCGCCATTTGCGCGGCGAAGGAGTTGCCATTGAACGGGTTGAAATTCTTGGTGAACGTCACCCCGACGTTGTTCTCCATCGTCAAAATGCTGGGTTTGGCCCCCGACGCCGACGCCATACCGACACTCACTATTCCGAGCATCAAGCAGGCCATCGCCGCCGCGGTGATTGCTATTTTCTTGATCATTAGTATCCTTTTCTTGTCCAGTCGGTTTTGGCCGACCTTTTTATGACCGTGTGGGTCTTTATTGGTACATCCGAGGCCGGCTGGACGCTTTTGAAAGTGAATTTCACTTTTTCGCGCCCTCTTACTGCCGTTACCTGATTGACAGTGGTCATTTCTTCGTAATAGTCCCTCCTCTTTGCGTGTGAGGTAGCCCTAGGTCTACGATTTCGCCCGACNNCAGCCGACCTGGGCGATCGACACCTGCGTGGTGTGATCGGCCTTCGCCGGGGTCGCTCGGGTGGGATCGGCCGGATCGGGCACCGACGCGATCAACAGCTGGGTATAGGGGTGGGTGGGCTCGTCGATCAGGTCCGTGCCGTTGGACAGCTCCACGACTTGTCCGGCGTACATGACGATTGTCTCGTCAGCCAAGTAGCGGGCCGACGCAATGTCGTGGGTGATGTAGAGGATCGCCAATTGGTCGTTGTCGCACAGGCCGCGCAGCAGGTTGAGCAAGCCCAAGCGCACCGAGACGTCGAGCATGGAAATCGGCTCGTCGGCCAGCAATACCTTGGGCTTCACACACAGTGCCCGGGCGATGGAGACGCGTTGGAGCTGGCCACCGGACAGTTCGTGGGGGTAGCGGTCCATGAAGCGCTCCGGCGGCTCCAGGGAGACCCGTCGCAGCACCGCGGCCGCCAATTCGTCGACGTCGCTCTTGGCGGCCCCGTGAATGAGCAGCGGTCGCTCCAAGCTGTGGCGCACCCGGTGCACGGGGTTGATGGAGGCGAAGGGGTCCTGCAAGACCAGCTGTACCTGAGAGGTGTAATCCAACGTCCGTTTGGCTTGCACCGGAATCTCGGTTCCTTGCAGGATCAGATCGCCGGAGGTTGGCTTGATAATGCGCGCCAGCATCCTGGCCAACACCGATTTGCCCGATCCACTCTCGCCGACCACGGCGGTCACCCGTCCGGCGTTGAGACGCAGGCTCACGTCGTCGACGGCGCGCACGATGCGCTTGGGTCCGAAGAAGCCGGAAGTACTGCGCATACTGAAGTGACGGGTCAAGTGGCGCGCCTCGAGCTGGCTCGTGGACGTCTCGTTTGTCACGAGGCCTCCTTCGAATTGGTGGCCGCGCGGATCTTGGATGCGGGCGTGATGGAGACGGTGCGGCCCAATTCCTCGGGCACCGTCACCCCGAGGTCGCCACTGTGCAGCCAGCACGCGACGACCCGTCCGGTGCTGTCGGAGGCCAACAGCGGCGGCACCTCGGTCACGCAACGTTCCATTTTGTAGGGACAGCGAGCGTGAAAACTGCAGCCGGTGGGCATGTCGGCCAGGTCCGGCGGTGAGCCGGGGATGCCTTCTAATTCGACCCTTTCGCCGTGCAGGGGCGGCGCCGAGTTGAGCAGTCCCAGCGTGTAGGGGTGACGCGGCGCCGAGTAGAGGGCGTCGGCGGGGGCCCGTTCGACGATGACCCCGGCGTACATGACGCAGATCTCGTCGGCCAGTTCGACCAGCAACGACAGGTCGTGGGTGATGAAGATCATGGCGAAGCCGAAGCGGGCGCGCAGGTCGGCCAGTTCGTTGATGATCTCGCGCTGGGTGACGACGTCGAGCGCCGTCGTGGGCTCGTCCATGATGACCAACTGGGGATCGAGGGCCAGGGCGAGGGCAATCATGATCCGCTGGCGCTGGCCGCCGGAGAGTTCGTGGGGGAAACGGTCCAGACGGTCCTCTTCCAAGCCCACCATGCCCAGCAGTTCCACGGCCCGGGCCCTGCGCTCGTGCTTCTTCATGTCGGAACGGTGGGACTTCAGGATCTCTTCGAACTCCTTGGAGATGCGCAGCACCGGGTTGAGCGCGCTGAGGGCGCTTTGCAGGACAATCGAGACCTGGGACCAGCGGACCTTTCGCAGTTCGCTCTCCGAGGCCTTCAAGATATCGATGCTGATCTGATTGCCCTCGGTGTCCTTGCCGAGGTTGAGCTTGACGTCGCCGCCGGCAATGACGCCCGGGGCGCGCAGCAGTCGCGTGAGGCCGTAGACCAACGTCGATTTGCCGCTTCCGCTCTCGCCCGCAATGCCCAGAATCTGCGAGCGATGCACGTCAAGGCTCACGGCGTTGACGGCGCGCACGGCGTTTTCGCCCCAGCCGTAGTCGACGCTGAGGTTTTTCACTTCGAGCACGAGGTCACTCGCTGGCCCTTTCTCTGTCGGCTGCGCGGACACCACGGCGTCGCTCAGGTGGAGTTGGTCCTGGAGTTCGAGGGAGTCAGTGGTCACCGGATCACTCACTTGCTGCTCGAGGTCGAAAGTCGGGCCGTGGCAACCGGCGGACGGGACTGGCGAAGCACGGGCGTGAAGCCCAAGCGCGGACGGCGCGGTATGCCGGCCTTGCGGCGCAGCTTGCTGGAGAGGCCGCTCGCGCGTAGGCGGGGATTGATGAACTCGTCGATACCGAAGTTGAGCAGCGCCAGTCCGGTGCCGACTAAGGCAATGCAGATGCCCGGCGGCACGAACCAGTACCACTGGCCCGCCAGTGGCGCGTTGTTCGACTGCGCCCAGAACATCATCGTGCCCCAGTTCCAGACCGCGGTGCTGGTGAGTCCCACGTAGGCCAGGGTCACGTAGGCGCCAATGGCGTAGAGAATGGTGAAGAGCAACGAGGAGGCCAGGACCGGCAAGAGGTTCGGCGCTATTTCGGTGACCATGATGCGCAGTCGGCTCTCGCCAATGATGCGCGAAGCTTCGACGAAATCTCGGTTGCGCAGCGACAGGGTCTGCG
>PLXU01000168.1:0-15013 GCA_003151555.1 Acidimicrobiaceae bacterium
TGGGGTGACGTGCTCGTCGAGTCCGAAAAGTCGGGACCGGACGTGCTGGTGGCGTCGATCGACGTGGACGAAGTGCTGCGTCGTCGGTCCCAGATCGCGGTGCTCGAGCTACGTCGAGCCGATCTCTACGACCGCGACGTCGACGTCGAGGGCGAGGCGTAACCAAGCGGCTTAGCTCCGCTCGGGCGCGGCATTTCCTTGGCGCTTACGACTCATCCAAAGAGAGTCGGTAGGCAATCAGGTGCAGTGGTTCCTCGCGCGAGTAGGGCTCCTCGTCGAAGAAGATGTCGAACTCGGGGGTGTGGACGAAACCGAATCGTTCGTACATCGCCCTCGCCACCACCATTGGCGCCGTGGAATGCAACCGCACGCGTGCTCGATGCTGGTCCCGGGCCCGCGCGATGCACGCCTCGAGCAGGGCGTGACCGGCCCCGGAACCCTGGTGCGTGGGGTCGATGGCGAGGTGACGAATGCCCGCGGCCCCCTCGTCGGCGAATTCGCTCATCGAGGTGCCCGGTCCCGGCACGTAGGTCACGCCGCCCAACAGCACGCCCTCGTCGTTGAGGGCCACGAACACGTCCGCTTCTCTCGTGCGCGCCGCCACGTTGACCAGTTCTTCTTCGTAGGGTCCGAGGGGTTCGCCGCCGGCCAGGTGACGGTAGGACCGCACCGTGATGCGTCCGAGCTCATCACACTCGTCGGGACGAATCGGTCGAATCTCCATAGGAGCGATTCCTAGCACGACGCCGTCGCGTGGGCGCCTACTCGTTGCCTCGGACAATGATTAGGGTCGTCCCGGGCTAGCGTCACGAAGAGGAAGCGAACGAGAGGAAGCTCGACCACGATGTCCGGTACACCTGATCCAGACGGAGAGATTGAGACCCGTCGCGCGAGGATATTGCAGCGCGCGGACGAGCACAATGTGCCCCTGAGGACCATCCTGACCACGGTGGGCATCGTGGTGGCCGTCTACCTGACGGGCAAGGTTCTCGTCCGGCTGCGCGACATTTTTTTGTTGATGGTGGTCGGATCGTTTTTGGCCCTCATCCTCAACCCGCAGGTCGTGGCCCTGCAGCGCTGGAAGATCCATCGTCGCGGTCTCGCGGTGACGTTGGTCGCGCTTTGGTCGATACTCATCTTCGCCGGCCTCGCCATTGCCTTTGGCTACCCGCTCATTCACGCGCTGACCAACCTCGCTAATACGTTGCCGCAGTACGTGGCAAAAGTCCAACGAAGCCACGGATTCATCGGGCGCGAAATGCGTCACTTTCACGTTGAATCGTGGATCACAAAGAACTCGTCGAAGCTGGTCTCACTGGCCCATGGACTCAGCAAGCCGGCGCTGGCTTTGGGCAAGGGCGCGGTGACGGTGATCCTTGCCCTGGTGACGGTGTTCGCCTTCGTCTTCCTCCTGCTCTTAGAAGCCCCCTTGATGCGCTCGCAGTTGTTGCTCAAGCTATCGCCCGCGCGCGCGGCGCGGGTGTCGCGCGTGAGCACCCTGGTGCGCAAGTCGGCCACGGGTTACGTGTTGGGCAACGCACTCACCTCACTCATGGCTGGCCTCGTGGTGTTCGTGACGTTGACCGCGCTGGGCGTGCCCTTCGCGTTCTTGTGGGGCCTTTGGGTGGCCTTGGTCGATTTCTTGCCGGTGGTGGGGGCCGCCCTGGCCGGCATTCCCACCGTGCTCTTCGCCTTCGGACATTCGGCGACGGCCGGCATCGTGACCGCCATTGTTTTCATTGTCTACACCCAGGTGGAAAATCACGCGCTTAATCCGGTCGTCATGAGTAAGACGGTCAAGATCAACCCGCTCACCGTGCTGGTGGCGGTACTGATGGGCGCCGAAATTGGAGCCTGGGTCGGCGGTCTCTTCGGGGGTTTCATCGGCGTGCTCCTGGCGGTGCCGACCGCGGCCGCCATCCAGGTGCTCGTCCACGAAATGTGGACTTCCTCAGAGCCCACTTCGAGCTAAGGCGAACGGCCGATGGTCATCGGACGAGCGCGACGCTGGTCCATACGTTCGCGCTAGGCCTTGATTGGCACCGACTGACCGGGATCAATGCTGATGGTGACGCAGTTCGCGCTCGCCAAATGGGTGCGCAACTCCTCGGGCGTGCCGGTGAGTACCGGGAACGTGCCGTAGTGAATCGGGACCACGCGGCTCAACCCGAGCAGTTGCACGCCGTGGGCGGCTTCGCGCGGGCCCATGTTGTAGTGGCCGTCGATGGGGATGAGGCCAATTTCCGGCGCGTAGAGATCGCGGATCAGGGCCATATCGCCAAAGACGTTGGTGTCACCCGATACGTAGATGGGTCCGCCCTGCCCGCTGGGCAAGGTGACGACGTAACCCACCGGGTTACCGCCGTACACGTTGGGTGACGTTTCGTCGATGGAGATGCCGCAGGAGTGATCGGCGGTGACCATGGTCAGTGCCACTTCCTTCACGCGCACCGTGCCACCCTTGTTCATTTCGACCAGGTTGGTCACGCCAACGGAGGAGAAGTAGGCTGCCATCTCGGGTACGCAGATGACCGTCGCGCCGGTCGCCTCGGCCAGTGGGACCACCGAGCCCATGTGGTCGAAGTGTCCGTGCGTGACGGCAATGGTGTCCACGACGCCCAGTTCACCCAGGCTGATCGGGCTCTTTGGGTTGCCCTCGATCCAGGGATCAAAGACGATTCGCGTACCGGTTTCGGTGCTCAAGAGAACGGTGGCGTGGCCCAGCCACGTGAGTGAGCCGAGTTGGCCCACGATGACCCGTTCGAGTTCCTCTTCGACTTTCAGTGCGGACATCTCTACGCCCCCTTCGCTGGCTGCGTGCCTCGAGCATCGGTACCGGGAATTTTAGAACACTTCGATCGAGCGCGCCCAGGTGAACCGAGGATCCGCGCGGTCAATGAAAATTCGCTGTCTGAGAATCGCCTTACGAATCGCCTTCGAGAAGTTTGCGCCGACGCAAGTACTCGTCCTCGTCAATCTCGCCGCTGGCGAAACGCCGGTCGAGGATCCTTCGCGCTTCTAAGTTTTGGCCGCCAGGGTGATCGCCATGTTGATCACCGTGCGGACCGTGGGGGTGATGCGAGGGTGACGAGTGACCGTGCCAATCACGACGATGCGTCGAGGAAAGCAGCAGCCACACCACCGCGCCAAAGAAAATAATCATCAAGATAAAGAAGAAGAATCCGACGCCGGAATCCATACCGTATCCGCCAAAGTGACCGAATCTCATCATGTGCATTCACCACGGCTTTCACTTGTTGGACTACCTCGAAACTACTCGCCGCCGGTGGCTTTCATGTAGGGGCAAACCCTGACGTCCTCAGGGTCGAATCCCCATGCCTTGAGGTGGTCACCATTGAACGAGAACCGCGCCTGGGCCGCGATAGTGAACAGTCGCCGGCGAGCCGAGTTCAAAAGCTCGAGAGTACGTTGTCGAGCCCTTCGTATCCCGGTGCCGTACGGGCCCAGGGGAAGGCCGCTTCGACGAGGCCGGCGATATCGAGCAGCCGGTAGTCGTGATAGTGCGGCGCGGTGATCTGCAGGCCAAAGGGCAGTCCAGTGGACAGGTTGCCCATGGGGACGGTCAGCGCCGGATTGCCCGTCACGTTTTGCATGGCGGTGGAATACACCTCGGGCGGCAGTCCGTGCACGACCGCATCGCTCGTGAGCCGACCATCCGCCAGCCAGCCTTCGCTGGCGACCGTGGGCGTCAGCAGCAGGCCGTTCTCGCCGAGCAGTTCGTCCATTGTCCGCACGAAGTCGTAACGGCGCCGACGGGCCTCGAGGTACTGCTGGGCCGAGACGTCCAGGCCAGTGGCGAGGAACTCCTGGGTGGATACGTGGAATTCGTGCATGTGCTCAATCACCCATGGACGCCCGAGCGACGCCACGTGCTCGGCCGTGGTGACGGTGAACCAGTCGAGGTCGGGGTCACCCTCGCGAAAAAAGCCCTCGGGTTCACGCCAATCGACGCGTTCACCAAAAAGATCGGCGAACGCGTTGACGGCGTCGTGAAACACCGCCGACAACCGAGCGGGGAGCGGTCCGAGCGGGGAGGTCCGTTCGGCGGCGAAGAGGGTGACCGGACGTCCTTGGTGTCGCACCATCTCACGGGTGAAGGAACGCGGGGGCGACGATGGATCTCCGGCGACGGGCCCCACCATGACGTCGTAGAGCAATCGCAGGTCATCGCTCGCGGTGGCGAAGGGACCGTCGGTGGAGTAGTCAATCCAGTCCGGCGCTGGCCACCGCCCGATCATGCCGTTGGTGGGCTTGAGGCCCACCAACCCGCACAGCGAGGCGGGAATCCGAATGGACCCTCCGCCATCGGTGGCGGTGCCCACGCCCACGAGCCCGGCGGCAACCGCAGCGGCCGAGCCGCCGCTCGAGCCGCCCGGTGAATACTTCGGGTTCCAGGGATTGCCCGTAATTCCGGTCAATTCATTGGCGGTAAAGCCCTCAATGGCGAATTCCGGCAGGGTTGACTTACCCACCACCACCGCTCCCGCGTCGAGCAGCCGGCCCGGCACGACGCCATTGGACGTGGCGTTGGGTGCGTCGCGCAGTGCCAGGCTGCCTTTTCGAGTGGGGTGACCGCACCAATCCTCCAGGTCCTTGATCAGGGTGGGAATCCCCAAAAGGGCACCGCCCGTGTGTCCGCCCTGGTCTATGCCTCGCGCTTCGCCTAGCGCATCGTCGTAGGATTTCTCGGCCGTCACGTTGAGTTGCGACGCTGCTTCGAGCCGTTCGATGGACGCAGTTACCAGCTGCGTGGCGCTCAGTCGATTTTCTCGAACGGCGCAGGAGAGTCGGGTGAGCGGGCCGGGTGTTGTGGACACGGTGGCTAAATAATGGTCGGTTCGCCGCTGTCGGCAACGATGGTTTGGCCCTCATTGGCCCAGGCGGTCATTCCGCCCTCGAGGTTGACGGCCTCGAAGTCGTTTTCGACCAGAAATTGGCCGGCCCGCGCCGAGCGGCCACCGCTTCGACAGATGCACACAATTATTCGGTCTCTGGGTAGATCAGCTAGGTGATCGGGCAACTCGGCGAGAGGAATGTGCGTGGCGAGCGGCGAGTGACCCGCTTGCCACTCGTCAAGTTCGCGCACGTCTAACAGAAAAGCGGTCTGCGAGGCCAATTCGAGCGCTGCGCTGACATCAATATTGGCTAGTTCTGGCACGGAGACTCCTTCGGCAATGAACGGTGATGATCATGTGCGACGCCAGTGAATCTAGTTCTAAACTTTCGCCGTGAGCTCTTCAGAATTGATTTCGGGCATGAGCACCGACGAGCTTTTGCCCCTCCTGGATAGCGATCCCACCCTTTTCTTGTTGGATGTTCGCGAACCCGATGAAGTCAGCGACTGGCATATTCGCGGCGCCTACAACATTCCCCTTGATCAGCTGGCGTCTCGAGTCGCGGAAGTGCCAGCCAACGGCCGGATCGTGGTCATTTGCGCCAAGGGAACCCGAGCCCGCCAGGGAGCGGAGATTTTGGCCGATCAGGCTATTTCCAGTGCCGTGCTGGAGGGCGGTATGGGATCGTGGACTTCAACCTACGACCAGGTCACGGACGATTTTGGCGAGGCTCGCGTGGTGCAAATCCGTCGGCGCGGCAAGGGCTGCCTTTCCTACGTGGTGGGCGCTGAGGCCAACTGCGTCGTGATTGACCCTTCCCTTGATCTCGACCAGTATCTCGGGACCGCTGCGCGCTGCGGATGGACAATCACCCACGTGCTTGACACCCATTTGCACGCCGACCACATCAGCGGCGCGCGCGCCCTGGTGGGGGCGACCGGTGCCGTGCTCATGCTGAGCCCCGCCGACCCGTTTCTCTTCGACTTTGAGCCGCTCAGCGATGGACTGGTCATTGAATTGGCTCCCGGGGTGCATCTGAGCGTATCGGCGGTCAGTGTGCCCGGTCACACGGAGGGTTCAACGATGTACCAATTGGACGGTTTGGCCATCTTTACTGGTGACACGCTGTTTCTAGAGAGCGTGGGCCGACCGGACTTGGCCGAACAGGCCGAGCCGTTTGCCCATCATCTCTATTGGAGTTTGCACGAGCGGGTTTTGACCCAAAGTGACGAAATTATGGTCTTTCCGGCCCATTTCGGGGCAGGTGTGGAGGTTCGCGGGGATCAATTCGTGTCCCGACGCCTCGGATCGCTCCGAACCACCCTCGACGCCTTGAAACTCAATGAAAACGACTTTGTAGCGTGGGCAGTAGCCAACGTCAAGGATCGGCCTCCCAACTACCAGCGCATTGTCCGTATTAACTCCGGTCAAGAGTCGGTAACCGCCGAATCAGCGGAGGTAGAAATGGGCCCCAATCGCTGCGCGATCGCGTAAGTTGCTAATTCCCTAAATTGGAGTTAGCAATGGACCATTTGAGCGTCTCCGGGATTTTGGTGGGGTGATAAGCGTGCGGACGGCCAAGAAGCTCAGAAATTGTGGTGTGAAGAGTACTTTTCGGTCGCCGAGGATATTCGCGATTTCAAACCACCGGACGAGTTGACGACTGTACTGGCCGCTACCAGACGCGAGCCCTGAATCGAGTCAATTCATTGAGTTTTTCATCGCTTAAGCCGTCAATTCGGCGGCTGTGATCGCTGACCGTGCCCAAGAGCCATATATAGGTCATTGGGGTGAAACCACGACGTGGTGTTTCGATGCTGTCGAACCAGACGCTCACCGTGCGTACTTGTGAAATGGTGATGATCTTCTATGGAGGCGAAACGGGATGGCTGCGTGCTTTGAGTCAACTAAGATTTTCACCCTTAAAGTTGATCGCAAGTTGAGCAACCCCATTTACGGTGCCAGTTCGCACAAAATATTGAATCTTGATTAGTCGCAAGAAGGGGAGCGCCGAATTCTATGGAACTTCTAATGTTTGTGAAGGTGTCGCTCAAAACGCATAGATGTGAAGGCTTCATAACTTAGTGATCCAGTTCGTGACGCGATCAAGAATCTGGATTGTCATTCACAAAAATGCTTATTACGAATTCGTAACGATTTCATTTCGGCAATAAAGAGAAAATATTCAGCAATTGGGAGTACTCTTTTTATAGCTTTTCATCAGGTAATTTGAGGCGAAGGGCTGCGTCAAGTTGAATTGTCAGTTTGGCAAAGAAATCGCCGAGGTATTCGCGTTTGCACGTGCCCCTTATCTATACTTGCGCTTAAGGAAACGGCCGTGTCTTGTCACGAGGCCCTACCTTGTGATGAGTTATGCTGTATCGCATCGTCTGAAAACAGAAGGTTGATTAAGGTCAGCCCTAAGAAAATATGGAGTGAATCGAAAATGAAGACCACCACTAGGGAAGGATTCTTAATGAATACCTCACGACGGATACCACGACAAATGGTCAAGGCTCTTGCTGCCGGTGCCGTGCTGATCGCAGCTGCGCTGCCATTGGCCATCGCTACAGCGGCGGGAGCGGCTGACACGGTGACCTCAATCACGTTCTGCACCACCGCCGGCTGTGGAGGAGATGGTGGTACCTCGACGGTTTCCGCGTTCTTCGGTACAGGCGCGTCCGGTAGCTTCGTCATCACTGGAGTCTTTGCGGGCGACGGCGAAACGACTGCTACGGTAACGACGACGGCTCCTGGAGTCACCTTTTCATCGATCGTCGACCCGTCCGGCGGTACGACAATTACGGGTCACTTCGCGTCGACATCAGCGACAACCCCGGGTTCGTACCCCATTACGGTGACTGACAACAACGGGACCGGCACAACGGCCGGCGTGTTCACCGTGAACGCTGCACCGTCAGTCTCTGCGGCAGTTCCTGCGACTATCGCGGACACCGCTGGAAATGCGGCTGTGGCGGTGACCCTGACGGGATCCTTCGTCGGTACACCCGTCGTGTTCCTCACGAGCTCAGCGGATGGCACGAAGTTGACCGGTGTGACGGTGACCGCCAGTGGCGGTACCACCGCCTTGCCGGCTACATCACTGGCCACCTCGGTTACCCCTGAGAACATGGTCAACAGTGCGTCAGCGACGCCGGGCACGTACACCTTTACGGTGACGAACCCTGACGGCGGTACGTCGACGTCTGGCGCTATCTTCACTGTGACCGGCAACGAGATCAGCGAAATCAGCCCGTCGGCCGTTCCTTTGGTTGACGGCTCGTACCCGATCACGGTGAATGGTGGCGGCTTTGCTTCGTCCGCCACGCTTGCCCTCAGTGCATGTGGCGCGACGGACGCAACCCTTGTGACCCTGCTCAACACCGGGACTGTCACTGGCGCCACCACGATGACTGACACCGTTGTTGTCACGGGTAGCCCTGCTATCAGTGCCACCTGCGTGTTGACGGTCACGAATGCGGCTCCTGGAAACCTTGACTCATACTCGACGGCCGCTGGTGCGTTCGGCATTGGTGGGCAGTCAACGGTTGCTCCGCTCGTCACGGCTTCTAGCCTCTCGACGACGGCTGCGGTTTCACCTGGTGCACCTGCTCAGGCGATCACTTTCACCGGTCAAGGCTTTAGTCAGTACACCGCGCCTACGCAGACCACCGCAGGCACCTCAACCACGTCAGACGCCCACGCCTCGATTGGCACCACGGCTGCTGCTTGCCTCGGAGGCCAGACTGGAACGACGCTGACTTGTGAGTTGACGCTTACCTCCGGTGCCATCGCTGGCGCGCACTCGGCTGACGTTGACGGCTCGTACTTCCCGGCCGCCTTCTCGGTCGCTGGACCCGCCATTACTTCTGCTTTGCCCACGGGCATCGCGGTTGGTGCGCCGATCGGTACCGTTGTCACTTTGACGGGTACCGGCTTCAACCCAACCACAACTTGCACAGTTGCGGTGGGCACTGCCACGGGACTTGCGGGTATATGTCAGTACGTGAGCGCCACGACAGAAGACTTTGTCGTGACCGGTTCACCGAGTGTTTCTTCGACCACGTCGACCCTGACGGTGTCGTCAGTTGACGCCTATGGCGCCAGTTCGGTTACCCCTGCGTTCCCGCTGGCCGTTGGCGCTGCGCCTTCGATCTCGTCGATCACGTACGCAACCGGAACCAGCGGTGTCGGTGTTGGCGCTGCGGGGCAGACCATCACAATCAACGGTACGAACCTGTCCGCCTCATCGACTGTGACGGCTTTCGTGAATGCCACCGCTGTCGCTGACGCTAGTGTCACGGCCACGGCTACCGCGGTGAACCTTGCCGGTACGCAATTGACCGTCACGGTCAAGATTGCCTCCCCCGACTTGAACACCATAGATGGCTACACGGTCACGAACACCAACGGCGGCTCGGCGAAGGCCACTGCAGTTGCGCCGGCCGGTTTGGTCATTGACGCTGCGCCCACTGTTACGGGTGTGACGCCTGCAACCGCTACTCCAAGTGGCACGACGGCCTTCACGATTGCCGGTACGGGCTTTGGAGCCGGCGCTGCGGTTACGGCCTCAAGCGACGGAACTTGTGGAACTGCGACTGTGGTTTCCGCAACGTCGTTGACTGTGTCCTGCACACTTGGTGCAGCCTCAGCCACGCCTGTCACCCTGGCCGTGACCAACCTTGACGGTGGTTCCGCTATCACAGCTGCAGTTTTGACTGCCTCTGCCGCTCCCGCTTCGAAGAGCCCTCACGCTACGAAGGTTCATGGCTTTGCGGTGGTTGGCAAGACAGTGACGATCACGATCTCGGGTACTGGTTTCTACGGTGCGCCCAAGATTACGAGCAACAATAAAGGCACCACGGCCAAGGTTTCGCACGACACCGGCAAGTTGCTGACCGTGCGTATCTCTACCAAGGCTGGTAAGGGTTCACACACTCTGACCATCCGTAATGCCAATGGCAAGTCTTGCAAGATCGGCTACTTAACGAAGTAACCTGTAACTCCTAAGAAGTTCGCAGAAGGCCCCCTCGAAAGAGGGGGCCTTCTGCTTTCTGTAATTAGAAAATAAGTATGTGAATTGAATAAGAATCGTGGTGTAAAGGCTGTGTCAATTTATTGTTAAGTAGTTATCTTTAAAGTGTTCGTCTTTTAAGACGACTCACAGGGTTTTCTCACTTAAAGGCCCATCAATCACGGTTAGCCTTTAAACAAGGCATTATCCGATGCCGTAATTANNCCCTGATGGCCACGGGCGTCTTGCTTGCGACTGCTACTGCAGCCTCAGCGGCAACTGCAGCTACTCAGGTTGCCTTCACTACTCAGCCCCCAACCGCTGTCACCGTCGGTGTTGTTATTACGTCGTTCAGCGTGACTATCGAAGGCAGCGATGGCAACCCCGCCAACAATGACGCGACGGACACGATTGGGCTTACTGCTTCAGGAGGCTGCACCATCACAGGCACTACTTCTTTGGGCGCAACGGCAAACGTAGCGACGTTCAACGCAGTAACGATCACCACGACGGGCGCCTGCACGCTCACGGCTACCGACACTTCGAACTCTCTGACTACGGCCGCCAGTAACGCGATGANNGACGGCCACAAAGCTTGCATTTACTGCGGCGTTGTCGACTCCGACCACAGCAGGAGCGACCCTCACTTCATTTTCAGTGAAAGTGGAGAACGGGGCTGGAGCTCTGGCGTCTAATGGTTCGGCGGACGTTATCGCGATTACCTCTGCCTGCACCCTGGCGGGCACCACGACCGCGACAGCTTCGTCAGGCGTAGCGACCTTTGGCGCGCTCGTTATTGATGGTGGAACCAGTCCTTGCACCCTGATAGCCACGGACTCGACAGAAGCCCTTACCACGGCGACGAGTTCGGGCGTGACGGTGACCGCCGGAGCACCCACGAAAGTCGTGTTTACGACGGAGCCTCCCGCGACCGTTCTTGAAGCGGTTGCCTTGGCCACCTTCAAGGCGTCCGTAGAAGACGTCTACGGCAACGTAGTGACAACGGGTACTGACTCGACAGACACCGTGACGATCACCTCAAGCTGCACCCTTGGTGGAACGGCAACTGGGGTCGCTGCGGCCGGTGTGGCGACATTTAGCGCGCTCACGATTACGTCGACTGGTTCCTGCACCCTTACGGCGACGGATTCCACGCACACTTTGACCGCGGGAGTAAGTACCGCAGTTGACAGTCAGGGCGCCCAGGCGGCTTTGGTCGTTTCTTCGGTGACCGGTTACCTCGGTTCGGCGCTGACCCTTACCACCACTGGTGGTTCTGGCACGGGTGCGGTGACGTTCACAGCGGTCCCAGGTACGGCGCTGGGATGCGTGGTTACCGGAACTTCACTTACGGTCACCAGCCTCGGCACGTGCATCGTCACGGCCACGAAGGCGGCTTCCCTTACCAATCTGGCCGTTTCGTCAGTCGCGACGACGGTCACCTTTGTGAAGCCTTTCAAGGCCGTCAGGGTTGTCGGCTTCGTAGTCGCGGGCAAGACGTCGACGATCAGAATCATCGGAACGGCTTTTTCTGGTCGTCCCAAGGTGACCAGTCACGCGGGCACCACGGCGATTGTTACCAAGGACACCGGCACGTCACTGACGGTCAAGGTGACCGTCAAGGCGGGCACCAAGAACGGCACGTACACGTTCACGGTCAAGTTGGCCAACGGCAAGACGTCCAAGGTTAAGTACGTCCAAAGGGCCTAGTAAGTTTCACAAAGTTTTTAAGAATGCCCCCTCTAAGAGGGGGCATTCTTCATGAGTAGGCAACTCTCCCTCGACGCGTCAGTCGTCAACCCTCAGCGACCATGTCGTGCCTTGCGGGGTGTCTTGCACGTCAATGCCGGCCTTCACTAATGCGTCGCGCAGTTCGTCCGCCAATTCGTACTGGCCACTGGCGCGGGCGTTCACGCGCGCCGCGAGGACACCTTCGACCAGTGGTGCCGGATCGATGAAACCCTCTCCGCCGGTCGCGCCCAGTTGGACGAGTTGGGCCAGTGCCGCTACGGCGCCCTCGCCACCGTCGAGCACCACTTGGGCGAGGTCAGCGGGCTGGCTGGCCGTTGTCACGACGGGAGCTGCCGGTATGGGAACGTCGAGCACATCCAGGGTGCGTAGTTCTTGGAGCGGGGTGTTGGAGCCGTTTTCGAGGACCCGTACCTCTCCGTTCAGTCGCCAGTAGCCGTGCGACTTGCCGAGGACCTGGATGCTGTCGGCTTCTAAGTCGATGACCAGGGCCGTGTGCTCGTCCACCCCCAAAGTCGCGACCCCGGGGGGCAGTTCCTTTTCCATCAGCGCGAGGCGGCGCTCGCCGAGGTAGCAGCGGCTGGTGTCGTAGTTGGCGCCCTCTTGGTTGTCGTAGTGGGGGATGACCACACAGTTGAGCCCGAGCGTTGCCATGATGTTGAGTCCCGCCAGCCAGTAGGGCAGGACGCCCACCTTGTAGATCTCGTAGATCGGCGGGCAAAAGGCGCCTACCGTAGCGGCCGCCGCCGATGAGAAGCAGAGCGTGCCGCCGCCCAGGAGCACCTGGTTGAGGTCCTCGATGAGTTCCAACGGCTGCCACTGGGCCATCGCGTAACTGGGGCTGCCGGGGCCCGCGAAGACGTAGGAAGCGGCGCGGACCTGCTGTTTGAAGAGGGTCCGTTCTAATTCGCTCGCGTGTTCGTAGGAAATGAAATGCAGGGGTTCGAAGGCAACGTGCAGCGACGTCTGGAAGTAGTTGAGCAGCTTTTCGGTCATCTGGGGGACGTTTTCCTGGAAGCCGTAGGCGGTGTCGAGATTGACCGCGCGCACTTCGTCGAGGCGCTTTAACAGCTGGCGGTGGACCTTGGTCATGCCCGGGGCCGTCTCGCCCGAACCCAGTAGTGCGAGGACGCCCTTTGACATGAACCGCATCGTATCGTTCTTCGCGGATCGGGATGCCGGGTCATTCGCTACATTGGAACCATGAGTGGCATGGTTTTTCAGGTCCGCGAGCGCGCCCGGGGTAACGTCACCACGCCCATGATGCTCTGGGCCAGCGTGATGGCGGTCGTGATCTTCATCCGTGAAGCGCACCGCGGGCCTCAGACCGGTGCACTGTGGGCCGGCGTCATCGCGACGGCGCTCCTTGGCATCTATCTCGGTTGGCGGCGCCGCGGCGCCGCGGTCTTCATTGCGCCGATCGTCAGTTGGCTCTTCGCCTGGTTCCCTCTCTGGATCGCTGCAATGATCCACGACGGCTTCATTAAGGGCCTCTTCGTGGGTCTCTTCCTGATCACGATCGGTTGGATCGGCATTGGCTTCTTGGAGTTCTTCGGGCTAGGGATCGTGACTTTCGTGGTGCGATCGTTCCGGGGCCCGTCGAATTCGAGCGGTCCGGACGTAGTCATATACGGTCCCGACGGCCGATAGGCAATCTGCGCCCTTCGAACGCGGCGCGCTGACGTCTAGAGGCCGGGATACTCCCCGGGAGCGTCGAAGGCCATGGCATTGGGCGCACGTTCCGTCGAGACGTGCGCCGTCGTGCGCAGCGGGATCTCCTTCATGACCCAGCTGAGAGCGAAGGCCACGATAGCAAAGGGAACCGCGACCTCGAACACCGTTTGCAGCGAGTGGCTGAAGGCGTCGATTACCTGAGTTCGCTGGGCCAAGGGGAGGTGGCTGATCTCGGCCGGATTGGCGGTGATGTTGCCGCCCGAGAGCAGTTTCAACTCGGCCGCCGACGCGTGAGCCCTCAGTTTGGCGAGCAATTCGGTATTAAAGATTGCGCCCAACACGGCCACGCCGAAAGCCCCTCCGATGGTGCGAAAGAAGGTGGCGGTGGCCGTGGCGGTTCCCAATTGGGAGTACGGAACCGCGTTTTGCACCGCGACCACCAGTACTTGCATGACGAGTCCCAGGCCCAGACCCACGATCACCATGTACAGGGCCACGTAGGCGAAGGAGGTCTGCGGGCCGAGGTTCGCCAAGAGCCCGAGCCCGAGGGCCAGCACCGCGGAACCGAGAATGGGAAAGATCTTGTAGCGGCCCGTTCGACTGACCAACTGACCACTCAAGACGAAGGTGACCAGCATGCCGCCCACCAAGGGCAGGAGCTCCAGACCGGACTTCGTGGGTGAAGCCCCGTGCACGATCTGCAGGTAGAGCGGCAGGTAGATGATCGCGCCAAACATCGTGAAGCCAATGACGAAGCCAACGGCCGAGGCGGCGCTGAAGGTTCGATTACGAAAGAGCACGAGGGGGATGATCGGCTCCGTGGCCCGTAGCTCAATCAGACAGAAGATGACCAGCAGGGCGACCCCGCCGATGCCCAGCGCCAAGATCATCGTCGATCCCCAGGCGTACGTGGTGCCGCCCCACGTGGTGAGCAGGATCAGCGCGACCACACCGGCGGAGAGGAACGTCGTGCCCCACCAGTCGATCTTGTGCTGTACGCGATGCGCCGGGATCTTCAGGACCAGGGCGATGGCGATCAGCGCGATGATGCCGATGGGCACGTTGATGTAGAAGATCCAGCGCCACGAGGCGTGCTGGGTGAACCATCCGCCGGCCAACGGACCCAGGATGCTGGACAGACCGAAGACGGCGCCGAAGTAGCCCATGTAACGACCCCGTTGACGAGGCGGGATGACGTCGCCAATGATGGCTTGGGATCCCACCATTAGTCCACCCGCCCCGATCCCCTGGATGGCTCGACAGGCAATGAGCTCGATCATGGTGTGCGACAGACCCGACATCATCGAACCGATCAGGAAGATGACTATCGAGATCTGAAAGAAGTTCTTGCGGCCGTAGAGGTCACCAAATTTGCCCCAGAGCGGCAGCGAGATCGTGGACGCGATCAGGTAGGCCGTGACGACCCAGGAAAGGTGGTTGAGGCCCTTGAGGTCGCCGGCGATGGTGGGCAGCGCCGTGGCGACGATGGTCTGGTCGAGGGCGGCCAGGAACATACCCAGCAGGATCGCTCCGAGGATCTCGAACTTGGCCCGTCGGTCAAGCCCGAGTGCCGGGTCATTCTCCAGTGACGGAACATCCGCCTCGCTATCGGTTGGAAACGCTTCCATTAATCCCTTCCCTTGCCGTGCTGGGGGCGTCGTCCGGATCGGCCGGCCGACTGGTGTGTCGATGGGCTTCGTGGGCTGGTTCCGCTTCGCCG
>PLXU01000168.1:15045-16459 GCA_003151555.1 Acidimicrobiaceae bacterium
CCGTGCTCCGCCATCCGGTCGATGATCCCGGTCGCGCTGGAGAGGGATACGTCGAGGAGCTCGGCGATCCGGCTCATCGACATCGTGCCGTGCTGCTCGAGCTGCCGCAGGACATGGATCTGGGTCATGCTGATGCCCTGCTTGACGAACTTCTCGGTCGAGGCACAGCGGAGCTCGCGCAGCGACCAGCCGACGTCGGCCAGAATCGACCCGATCAGGTCGTCACGGCTTTCGACAGTAGTTCGCATTGCATGAACTATCATATCGATCCGTACAGTTGTGTCAACCCCGATGATCGCCGTCGGGATGAACCATTGCCCAGCTCCCCAGGAGGACCGTTCCCGATGCGCTTTGCGATCATGATCGAGCCGCAACAGGGCCTCTCGTACGCCGACCAGCTGGCGGTCGCCCGGCGGGCCGAGGCCGTCGGCTTCGAGGCGTTCTTCCGGTCCGATCACATCCAGAGCTTTCCCGGACCGGACGACCTGCCGACGACCGANNGGCGGTCGCGTGGAGGTGGCGCTCGGGACCGGCTGGCACGAGCAGGAGCATGCCCGCCATGGCGTGCCCTTCCCACCGATCGCCGAACGAGCCGAGATGCTCGAGGAGGCGCTGACGATCTTGCGCGGCCTGTGGCAGGAGCCAGACGGCTGGTCGTACGCCGGGCGCCACTGGAGTGTCTCGAATGCTCTGTTCAGGGCGAAGCCCGTCCAGCGCCCGCATCCGCCGATTCTCGTCGGTGGCGACGGCACGCCGCGCGGTTTGCGGATCGCCGCCCGCTTCGCCGACGAGTTCAACCTCGTCGACGGCGATCCGGTCCACATCGCCGACCGGTATGCCGCCCTGGACGCCGCCTGCCTCGCGATCGGCCGCGACCCGCGCTCGATCACCCGGTCGGCGATGCTGGGCACGCTGATCGGTGCGAACGCCGCCGAGCTGGCGAGCCGAAAGGAGGCCCTCCTCGCCGGGTTCGCCATCAAGGAGGATGGCGAGGCCTGGTTTGGGCGGCGCGAGGGGACCTGGATCATCGGGACGCCGGACCGCGCCCGGGCGCGGATCGCCGAGCTGGCGGCCGTCGGTGTCGAGCGCGTGATGTTCCAGGATCTGGTGCCGCGCGACCTGGCCATGATCGAGCTGCTCGGCCGGGAAGTCGTCGCCGCAGGCTGAGCCGGCCGGGCTCGGCGCTCCGCGGGCTCAGCGAATCAGGCGCCGGCCGTCCGGCCGTCCGATCGGGCCAAGCGGCCGTCCCAAGGGTCCGTAGCGCAGCCAGGCCCGGCCGACGAGGTGATCGAGGCTGACGGCACCATACGTTCGAGAATCGACGGAGACGTCCGGCGCGTCGCCGATCAGCCAGGCCTCGGCCGGTCCGAGCTGTCGCCGGCCGCCGGGCAGGCAAATCGTGTCGCCGGGTCGG
>PLXU01000020.1 GCA_003151555.1 Acidimicrobiaceae bacterium
TGATCCACGGCGGACAGAACAGCAATGGCACCGCGTACACCTGCTCGGTCTGCGCCTGGTACTGGATCAACTCGATCAGCTCGTTGCGGTAGACCACGGCACCCGGGGTGGCCGCCATGTTGATGCCCATCACGAAACCGGAACTGTCGACCTGCGAGGGCCAGCCCCGGTGATGCCGCAGGTCGCTCAAAAGGTTCTTCGCGCCGCGCACCAGACTCTTGCCGCCCGTATCGAAGGCCTCCTTCAGCGCCGCCGGATTACCGAGCAGCGTGTTGGTGGGCGAAAGGGCGTCCAGTACAAGCTGTGCCGCGAAGCGGGCCTTGGCGTCCTGGGCCTCTGCTAATTGAGCCGCGTCGAGCAGTTCGCTCACCAGCTGGCAACCGAGCAGGTACTGCTGTTCGAGCAGAAAGAAAAACGGGTTCTCAGCGTAGGCCCGGTCGGCGAAGCGCTTGTCCCCGGCGGCCGGCGACAGGGGCGCAGTAGTCTTGACGCCCAACGCGCACTTGGCCGTTTCGCGCAGGGCCGCGCCCACGCCGACCATCAGACGGACGTTGGCGGCGGCCACCTCGGCCGGCTTCTTGATCAGCGACGCCCCCGCTCCGCCGAGCGAACTCAAAAAGGAGATTGGATCCTTGCGAGCCAGCAGGTCCCCGACGTACTTCTGCTGGGCACTCAGCATTTGCCGAGTGAACTCGACCATCTCACTGGGTTTGGTGACGGCCGGCAGCGTGGGCTTGGGGGCCTCGGCCACCTTGGTGACCAATTTCGCGACACCGTCGAACCAGGCGCTCATGAACTGCAGGGTGGCGTCCTGGGTGAACTTGAGTCCGCTCAGGATTTGGTCTTCGAAACTCGGCGTCGCGTCGCTGTCTCGGATCTCCTCGGTGTCCATAACGTCCATCGTAAAACCCTTCGGATCTCAGGTTGCCCGGTGCCTCGCGACACTGTACACACCAAATGCTTGACATGTCAAGCATACCGACAATGGGGCCGGGACCTTAGTCAGGGTCTTGTTCTTTCTCGACATCGCAGTGACGACAACATTTGAATATATTTTGTCGATCCCCAAGATTGAGGGCCAGAGAGATGCTTAACGCACGCTCTCAGGCTTTGTCGCGGTTGGTCTCCACGTAACTGCGGTAGACGCCGAGCAGGGCGTGACGCTGGGCTTCGCTCAGTCGGCTGTCGGCGCGGATGGCCGACTCGGTGGCGTCGTCGCCCAGCTTGTCGGGGCTGGTGATCAGTCCCGCCTGCTCGAAGAGCATCTCGGCCGACACGTTGAGCGCGTCGGCGATCGACTTGAGCACTCGAATGGACGGCTCGTGCAGCCCGCGCTCCACCTGGCTCAGGTAGGGATTGGAAATCTCGGTGAGCGCAGAGAGCTGACGCAGCGACAGATTTGCCATCTGTCGCTGCATCCGGATGAATCCACCCAACATTTGGCGGGGGTCACCCTTTATAACTGTCTCTGGCTCTTCCGTGTACTGCATCGTAGTGGAATCCGAAAATCGGACTACGCCTACTTGTCACTCACGAGCACGCTCGCGAGCTGCAATGCAAATTCGCGCTGCGCCTTCAAAAGGTCAGTGGCGAAGTCGAACGTGAACTTAGTCACGGCTTCGGCACCTGGTAGGGCAGGCATGCCGGGAATGGTGGGCAGGTCCGCGACGGGCAGGACCGAAACGGCCTTAATCCAGGTCTCGGCGGCGTCGAGCAACAGTTGCTGACTCTGCTTGACCGTCGAAATCATCTGCTCGCGAATCTTCACCGCAACGTCCGGCACTTCAGTCGTCGGTGTGGTCTTGGTAGTGGTTACCATATGAACTCCTCAGAGTTTCAATCCGTGCCGGCTTTTCCGGCACAAGCACACTATACACCCCAAGTGCTTGATATGTCAAGCACTCTCTCTAAGAACCCCTCACCGCGCATCCACGGTGTGGACCGTGCACGAAGTTCCGGTTCGTTTTCGAGAATTCGTTACTCGCTGGCGGCGCCGTGACCGGGCAACGTCTCGATCAATTTCTGCACGAACTCCTGCTGGGAGGTCATCAGCTTCTGGGCGAAGTCGAAGAACTGGTCGGAGAGTTCTGCCGGCTTGGGCAGTGAGTCGACCAGCGGCAGCGTTGGCATGTCCGGGAGATTCGTCGCCAACTTGGCCACGCTCTCGGACCAGGCGCCCACGATCTTCAAGGTGGCGTCCTGGCTGCGCTTGATGGCGTCGAGCACTTGGTCTTGGATGCCCGCCGCCTCGTCGCTCGCTTTCGTGTTCTTGGTGCTCTTCGTGTTCTTAGTGTCGTCAGCAGTCATCTGCGTTACCTCGTCCGTACTAGGTGCCCAGCTCGTCTGGCACGGCACCATTTTACCTCGGTTGCGCGGGGCCGGTTCAGCGAACTTGGCTGGCGCTGGTGGCTAGGCGGCGATTGGGCACCAACCACATGAACGACACCGCGGTGTAACAGGCGTAGGCGAGGTACGGGCTGGCGAAGGCGAGACCACACCCGGCGACGTAGATAACGGGCGACGCCATTCCCTTGACGTCGCGACCGATGGCCGCCACGATGGCGTCGTCATCGACGTTGGCGCGCAGGATGGCTCGCACGAGGGCGAAGTACGCGAGGGCGGCCCCGAGGGCGACCACGCCGTAGGTCGCTGCCGGCAGCGCCCGGGCGTGGTTGGCCCCCACCCACTTCGTGGCGAAGGGAATGAGCGACAACCAAAAGAGCAGGTGCAGGTTGGTCCACATCACGCCGGCACTGATGCGATGGGTCGCGCGCAACAGGTGGTGGTGGTTGTTCCAATAGATGCCGATGACGGTGAAACTCAAGATGTACACGAGCAGCAGCGGGATCCGGCCCTGGAGTCCGTGCCAGTTCGCGGTGGCCGGCGTCTTGAGTTCAAAGGCCATGATCGTGATGATGACGGCCATCACGCCGTCGCTGAAGGCCTCTAGTCGCCGCGGGTCCAGCGCGACGGCGCTCGCCGAGTCGTCGGCCTCGCTGGATGACTCACTCGCAGCGATGCGGGGCCCTAGGTTCCGTCGCCGTCGCCACGAAACTGGCGAAAGAGTTCGGTGAGCTCGTCGAGGGCCTGGGGATCGAGATCGTCCGGTCGCACGGCGCCGCTCGCGGCGATGGTGGCGCGCATCTGATCGAGGTAGGTCGAACAGTGAGCGCAGGCCGCCAGATGCTTTTCTAATCGACGGCGATCGCGTCGCGACAGCGAGCCGTCTAGGTAGTCGCTCATGAGTTCGACGGCCTGTTGGCAAACGAGGGGGTGCATGGTCAGTCTCATGATCCACCTCCTTGCAGGTTGGTCTCGACGTCGCTACGTACTCGGGCGCGGCCACGGTGAAGGATGACCCTCACGTTGGCCACGGAAAGTTCCAACAACTCGGCCACTTCCATAGTAGATAGTCCCTCCACGTCGCGAAGCGTTACGACGGCGCGTTGGGGCTCGCCCAGTCGGGCAATCGCGTCGTGGACCAGACCAATAATCTTCTCGTTGGCGACGGCGCGGTCAATGGCGTCGGTGAAGGGCTCGGGCGCAGCGCGCCACGCGCCGCCTTCGTCGAATCGGTTGGCGGCGACCGAGGCGTCGTGGTCCAAGGGGTCGATAGAGATCGAACGATGCTCGCGCACGCCCGTCGAACGAGCCCGGTTGACGAGAATACGAAAGAGCCAGGTCTTAAAGGACGACCGGCCCTCGAATTTGTCGACACCACGTAAGACCGCGATCCAGGTGTCTTGGGCCACGTCTTCGGCGCTGGCCTGATTATTGACGTAGTAGAGGGCGATGCGAATGAGGGTCGCGTTGTAGCGCACGACCAGTTCGGTGAAGGCTTTTTCGTCACCCCCGAGCAGCCGGCGAAGCAGTTCGGCGTCGTCCACCGGCCCATGGTACTCATCGAGAATTGATCCTTCGCAAAGAAATCTGTAACGCCTTGAGCGGGCGAAGGACTGTTCTTCGGCAACCCTGCCGACTAGAAGGAGAATCCCATGAAACTGAAGTCCTGCATCCGGGCCGCCGCGGCGAGCTCGCTCATCGTTGGTCTCGGCCTTACCGCGAGCACCCTCAGCGCCGGGGCCGCGACGCACAACCGCGACTTTCAACCTTTCCAAGAGAGTCATGCACTGTTCGTCGAAACCGAATCGCCCACTGGCAACCACGTGCTCAGCTACTCGCGCGCGAGTGACGGCACCATCTCCTTCGCTGGCAGTTACGCGACCGGTGGCGTCGGCGCCACCGCCGTGGGCGCGACGGCCGACCCGATCGCCAGCCAGGACGGCCTCACCCTGATCAACAACAACACTGAACTGGTGGCCACCAACGCCGGTAGCAATACCGTGACGGTCTTCGCCGTCCAAGGCACTCGATTGTTCTGGCTGCAGCAAGTTGCCTCGCAGGGAGAGTTCCCCGTCTCGGTCGCCTCTCACGGTGACCTGGTGTCGGTCGTTAACGCGGGCGGCGTCGGATCGCTCGCGCAGTTCCGGCTGTTTGGTGACTTCCTCGTGTCCCAGGGTGTGCAGGTTCGCTCGCTCGGCCTCGGCCTCACCAACACCAACCCGCCGGACTTCCACCACGGCGTCGGTGAAGTGGCCTACACGCCCAACGGCCAGCACCTGATCATCGCGACCAAGCTGTCAACGAACTCCTTCGACGTCTTCTCGGTGGGCTTTAACGGCGCGCTCGGCGCCACGCCGGTCGTGACGCCCTCCGATAACGCCTTGCCGTTCGCCTTCACCTTCGACAGCGCCGGTCGAGTCGTGTCGGCCGAAGCATCTAACAGCTCGGTGGCCACGTATAGCGTCAACGCCAACGGCAGCCTCACGTCCTTGGGCTGGGTGAGCGACGGCCTGACCGCACTCTGCTGGATCTCGGGCGCTAACGGCTACTTCTACGGATCAAACTCGGGTAACGGCAACGTCAGCTCCTTTGACGAGAACGGGGCCGGCGCACCGCAACTGGTGAACGCCGCCGCCGCAACCGCGCACGCGGGCACGATTGACTCGGTCGTCTCGCCCGATGGTCAGACGCTCTACGTCGAGAGTGGTGGGGCCGGCACGGTCGACGCCTACAGCATCGGCGCCGGTGGATCGCTCACCCAGATCGAGACGATCTTCAACATCCCGGTGGCCTCCGAGGGAATCGCCGCCAGTTAACCACCAGCACCGAAGGTGTCCCCCACGCGGGGACACCTTCGGTGCTCAAGAAAATCATCAAATAGATTGAGGCCATGAGCACATCCGTACCCTCCCAAGACGCACCCATCGTCATCTACGGCGCCAGTTGGTGCCCCGACTGTCGACGGGCCAAGCAGTTCCTCGCCTCGCACCGCATTGCGTACAAGTGGATTGACTTAGAGACCGAACCCGACCAGGTGGCCGAAGTCGAAGCGCGCAACGATGGCAAGCGCATCATCCCCACCATTGTTTTTCCCGACGGATCGTTCCTGGCTGAACCCAGCAATGACGAGCTGGCCGACCGGATCGGTCTTTCGCGCGCCGCCGCATCGCCCACCTACGACCTGGTGATCATCGGGGGCGGCCCGACCGGACTCACGACCGCCATCTACGGCGCGCGCGAGAACGCGAAGGTCCTCATCGTGGAGAAGTCCGCCCCCGGCGGCCAGGCCGGCATCACCGAGCGCTTCGACAACTACCCCGGCTTTCCCGACGGGGTCGGCGGCGCCGAACTGGCCGAACGCATGACCCGCCAGGCCAAGAAATACGGCGTGGAGATACTTGAGGCCGTGGGCGCCACCAAGGTCTCGCGCGAAGAGCCCGTGTTCCGCATTGAACTGTCGACCGGCGACCACGTCCTCGCGCCGGCCGTCTTGATCGCCACCGGCTCGACCTACCGACGCACGGACGCCGAGGGCGAGGCCGATCTGATCGGCGCCGGCATCCACTTCTGCGCCACCTGCGATGGTCCCTTCTACAGGGGCGCAATGAACCTCACCATCGTGGGCGGCGGCAACAGCGGCTTGGAAGAGGGCCTGTTCCTCACCCAGTTCGCCGACTGCGTGACCGTGGTCCAGGCCCTGCCCACCCTCACCGGCAGCAAATTGCTCCAGGACAAGGTGCTGAACCACCCCAAGATGGATGTGCTGGTGAACGCGACGGTGAAGTCATTTAACGCGGACGACGCGGGAAAATTGGAGTCGATCGCCCTCGATCACGACGGCAGCGACGTCGAACACCAGACGAGCGGGGCGTTCATCTTCATCGGACTCGACCCCAACACTGGGTTCCTCGACGGTCTGGTGGACCTCGATGCCCGCGGGTTCATTGTCACCGACCACATGTTCCAGACGAACATCGAGGGCGTCTTTGCCGCCGGCGACGTCCGGGCCGGCTCCACCAAGCAGATTGCCTCGGCGGTGGGCGAAGGGGCGGCCGCGGCCATCCAGATCCGCTACTTCTTGGAGAAATTCCAAGAAAAGGTGGCGCTGCACTCCTGAAAACGAGCGAGATCGGTCGTTGCGCGCGGCCCCTACCTCGCACGAATCACCCCCCATGGAGAACACCGCGCCAAAGACCCCGCAAGGAGCGCCCACGAAGCGTCGAAGGATGCCCTAAATCCCTAAAACCAGGGCGGCAAACACCCTGAACTTCACCGGCGATGATAGATATAGTTGCTGAGATGCAAGGGACTTCGGTTATGACCAGCGACAATATCGGTGACGCGCTGCTGGCGAGGCGAAAGCAACGCCGGCTGGACCAAGGCCGTGCCGCCGCGGAGATCGGCGTGAGCCCTTCCACGTACCGCTCGTACGAGAAAAACACACAACGACCTTCGGTGAACGTCTTCCCGTCACTGGCCAAATTCCTGGGTCTGGAAATCGAGGACTTCCTGCCGCTTTATGCGGCGACCGTTATCTTTGCCCTTCGGCCCGCTCTGGAGAAGGAATTGGCGGGCCAGGGCAACCTCTCGAACGGCGAGGTTCCACCGAGTGGTGAGGTCGAACGGATGGTGGTGACCACACCCGCAGATATCGACCCCGCGCGGGAGGATTGGGCGACCAACGACAGTATGACCAGCGATGACGAGGACAACGTCGAGGTCGAAGATGACGAGGTCGAGGATGACGAGGTCGAGGATGACGAAGTCGAGGATGACGAGGATGACGAGGTCGAGGATGACGTCGAGGTCGAAGAAGAAGAGTCGGCCGATTTGAGTTCATCGGACGAACAGTTCTTTTCGATGACCGAGGAGCCTGCGACCTACCAGAGTTTCGCGAGTGAGGTCGTCACTGCAGAAGTTGTTGAAGATGACCTCGACGATGAAGATGAGGACGAGGACGAGGACCAGGACGAGGACGAGGACGAGGATGAGGACGAAGAATTCGAGGTAGTCGAGGTTATGGTCGTCGAAACCGACGATCGCCGCTCGATGGCCATGCCCGACGTCTCGCAATTCACGTCGATGCCCTCAAATTTCCAAAAGTCCTCCGAGAAGAAGAAGAAGAAAAAGAAGAGCAAGAAGCGCTAGTAATCGCTCTAACGTCGCGTCGTCTCGCACCGCGGACGGCGTCAATGCTCCTTCATCAGTATCGAGTCACCGGTCGCAACCTTGGGGGTTCAGACAGTGCGCCTACACGGTCATGGACCAGCCACTGGGCACCGGACGAGTGGTTTCCCATGGTTGATCCGCGTCGTCCTCGCGAGTGCCCTCGCGCTCACGGGCCTCGCCCTCAACGCTCCCGCAGCGCAGGCGTCAACTTTGAGCATTCGCGTCGTGGGCAATCACTTTGTCAATCAGGCGGGTCAGACCATTCGCCTGCTCGGAGTCGATCGCTCGGGCGCGGAGTACGAGTGCGTGGACAACAACCGGGTGTTCGACGGACCGTCCAACGCCGCCTCCGTCAAGACCATGACCTCGTGGCACATCAACGCCGTTCGGGTGCCTCTCAACGAAGACTGCTGGCTCGGGATCAACGGGGTAACAACGAGTCGCACGAAGTACCGCAACGCCATAATCAACTACGTCGCCACCCTGCAATCGTTCGGGCTCTTCGTGATCCTCGACCTTCACCTCGCCGCCCCGGCCACGAACATTGCCATCACTCAGTGGCCAATGGCCGACGCGGATCATTCGCCCCGCTTTTGGAAATCGGTCGCCAAAACCTTCATGTCCAACCACGCCGTCCTCTTCGACCTCTTCAACGAGCCCTACGTCTCCACGTGGCCGTGCTGGCTGCACGGCTGTCAGACCATCTACGACAACAACGGCTCGAACGTCACCTACCAAACGGCGGGGATGCAGGAACTCGTCAACGCCGTGCGCTCGACCGGCGCCACGACGCCGCTGATGCTGGGCGGACTGGCGTGGTCCAACGACGAGACCAGCTGGCAAACCTACGAGCCGGTGGACCGAGATCACCAGCTCGTCGTCAGCTTTCACACCTACAACTGGAACGGCTGCAACAACGTGACCTGCTGGAATAGCACCATCGCTCCGCTCGCCAAGGTCGTGCCGGTGGTGACGGGCGAATTCGGCGAGAGCGGGTGCGCCGACAGTTACGACCTCTCGTACATGCCCTGGGCCGATCAGAACGGCGTGTCCTACCTGGGCTGGACCTGGGACGCCACCGACCAAAACTGGAACTGCGGCGGTGGTCCGGCGCTCATTGTCAATTACAACGGCGCGCCCACTGCGTATGGCGTCGGCCTGCGCGACCATCTCGCGATACTGGCCGCGGCCGGTTAGCGCCCAGACGTTCCTACTCGTTCGATCGAAGTTACGTCATCCCGGTCACGCGCATGGTGATATTGATGCGACCGTGAGCCAATCCGCACTCCGCGTGAGCGGTGTCCGAGAACACCTTGGTGACTCCGTGAAAGGCCAGACGCGACGGCCCGGCAAACACGAACGCGTCGCCCGAGACGAGCACGACGTCTCGGTAGGGTTTGTTGCGGTTGTCGACGTTGCCGAATCGAAAAGTGCAACTGTCGCCGACGCTGAGGGACACCACCGGTTCGTTGACCGATTCGTCCTTGTCCTGGTGCATGCCCATCTTGGCCGCGTCGTCGTAGAAGTTGATGAGGGCCGCGTCGGGCTGGTACGCGGTCGCGGCATCTGCACCGTAGGCCTCGCCGACCACGGCTCGAGCGATGTCACCGAGCCAGCGTGGGAACGGGGCAACCTCTTGCCCATTGACGTCACTCGCCACGCGCGTGTAGCGATACGGCTGCCAGTGCCATCCCAAGCTCAAGGTCTTGACCGACATGGGATAGCCGCTGCGCACCTTCGGCGACCTCA
>PLXU01000189.1 GCA_003151555.1 Acidimicrobiaceae bacterium
TGATCATGACCAGGGTGGCCACCCAATGAGTCTCGAGCACGCGGCGCCGTCGCCGAACTCGCTCGACCGCCCGTACCCACCGGTGGCGTGGCTGAGCGCGGGCGCGTTGTGCCTGGTCATCATCGGCGGCATCCTACTGGCCTCGTACGCGCCACGGGTGGCGCCGCGAGAGGTGACGTTCCCGCTGCTCGGTTTCGGGGCGGCCCTGCTCGTCGCGTCGATATCGCTGCTGGTCAAGTTGAAGGACTTCGCCTGGCCCACCTTCACCAAGGTCTTCAAGTGGGCGTTGCTGGCCTACGTCATCNNTGATCGAGTTCGCCTTCGTGCGCGACCACACCCGTGGCTCGTCGCTGGTGATCGTCACCTTGATGTTGGTGATCTTCGCCGTCAGCGTGCCCATCACGATTGCCTTCACCACGGCGCGCTACGCCGACCTCGACTGAGACATTCTCGCCACACTCGGGCCGTGTGTTAGACCNNCGCTCGGCGATGATGTTGCGCTGCACGACTGACGTGCCACCGCCAATCGTGAGTGCCTGCGCGTAGAGGAAGCCGTAGGTCCACGACGCGCCTTCGGCCCCGTCGACGCCGCCCGGTCCACGACCGTTGAGCATCCCGGCCGCCCCGGCCAATCGATTGGCCAGTCCCATGACCTCCTGGCCGTGGTCGTCGGCCAGGGCCTTGCGAACGCTGGCTTCGGGCCCCTGGTCGCGACCGGCCAGCGCCGCCGACAAGAGGCGCAAACGAAGCAGTCGAAGGATCTCGCCGTGCGACCAGCACTTGACCAGGTCCTCGCGTTCGAGCGCGTTGTGCGCCACCTTGGTCGTGCGCACCAAGTCCACCAGGTCCTTCGCGGTGGGACCTCGGCCCCACAGCGAGCCCTCGCCCGACAGCGCGACGCGTTCGTTGCCGAGGGTCACCTTGGCCAGGCGCCACCCTTCGTTCACCTCGCCAATGAGATAGTCCTTGGGCAGGCGAACCTCGTCGAGGAAGACCTCGTTAAAGGCGTGGTCGCCGGTCATGTCGATGATGGGTTGGACCGTCACCCCCGGCGCCTTGATGGGACAGACGAAGTAACTGATGCCCTTTTGGGCCGGACCTTCGCTCGAGGTGCGCGCGAGCAGGATGCCCCACGTCGAGATGTGCGCGTAGCTCGTCCAGACCTTCTGGCCGGTGACCACCCATTCGTCGCCGTCCAAACGGGCCGTGGTGGTGAGCGAGGAGAGATCGCTGCCGGCGTTGGGTTCACTGAAGAGCTGGCACCAGAACTCTTCGCCGCTCAGCAGCTTGGGCAGCCAGCGCTGCTGTTGTTGCGCGGTGCCGGCTTGGAGGATTGTCGGTCCGGCCCAGCCAATGCCGATCGGATTGATGGGCCGGGCCACGTTTGCGCGCCTGAGCTCGTCGTCGATGAGCAGTTGCTCCTGCGCGTTGGCACCGCGTCCCCACGGGGCCGGCCAGTGTGGCGCCACCAGTCCGGCGTCGGCGAGGTCGCGTCCCGAGGGATGGGGATGCTGCGCGAGCCACGCACGAATCTCGACGCGGCGCGGGTCGTCGCGATCAACGTCATCTTTCTGGGGTGGTGCGGTCATGGGGGCCAAGAGGCCCCGACCCTCTTCGTGTGGGTGGGTAACGCTCGTCATCAATGCCTCCCAACGGCCCTAATCCAACGTAGCGCCGGGCGAGGGGGGACGCGACGCGAGTCTCAGCCCCTAAGTTCCTTGAGGAAGTCGAGCACCTGGGCCCGGTCGCGGGTGCGCTTCATGGGTGGCAACTTGCGAAAGAGCGAGGAACGGTAGCTGGACTCGGCCAGGCGGGTGTCGAGCACGGCCACCACCCCGCGGTCGGTCGTGGTGCGGATGAGCCGTCCCACGCCCTGGGCCAGCAGCATGGCCGCGCGCGGCAGATCGACTTCGTAGAACGGTCGCTCGGACCTGGCCCGTCGGGCCTCGGCCAGCGGATCGTTGGGCACGGCGAAGGGCAGGCGGTCGATNNCTGAGCGAGTGGCCCGGCACGTCGATGCCCTGCCAGAAACTGGTAACGGCGAAGAGGCTCGCTTCGGCGCTGTCGCGGAACTCCTCGATGATGCGTTGGCGCGACAGCGTCCCCTGCACCAGGATCTCGGTCTCGAGCTGGGGACCCACCGCCTCGGCGACGCGGTTCATGACCGAGCGGTTGGTGAAGAGGGCCAGGGTGCGTCCGCCGGCCGCGGTGATCAGTTTGACCAACTCTTGCGTGATGGCCTCCTCGGCGCCGTCGGCGTTGCGCTGGGGGAAGTGTTCGGGCACGTAGAGCAACGAGTTGGATTGGTAGTCAAAGGGGCTGTCGAAGTGTTCGACCACGCAGTCGCCCTCGAGTCCCAGATTCTTGGGTAGCGAGTCGGGAATGGTGGCGCTGGTGAGGATAGCGGTGACGTTGCCCCACAGGTCCTCGCGCAGCCGCGGCCCCACGTCAATGAGCGAGATCTCGATGGTGATCTCGCGCTCGCGCCGGTCCAGGAAGAGCAGCTCGCCGTCACGGATCTTGTTGACCCGTTCGAGGTCGTTGCCCAAGTGCACGGCCGGTCCGAGGGCCCGCACGCGCCGGGCTTCGCCTTCCGATCCCTCGGTGGGAAGGACTCGCAGGGCCTCGATGATCTGGGTCACCAGTTCGCCCGCGCGGCCCAGCTCTCGCACGCAGTCTTCGCTCAGTCCGGTCAGTTGGTTCTCGTCGAACTGGATCTGCAGCGACGTAGTCAGGCGCTCGGCCACGTCGATCAGTTGATCGCAGCGCTCGTGAAAGTCGCTGCCCAGTAGTGAGCGCGCGACCCCACTGAGCGCCCGCAGTCGCGTCGTCGTGACCGAGGTGCCGAGCAGGGAGGCGAAGATGTCGAGGGCCTCGTGCGCCTCGTCGAAGATGACGAACTCATGGGCCGGCAGCAACATCGCGCCCGAGGCCAGGTGCGCGGCGTAGAGATGAGTGTTGACAATCAGCAGTGAACTCTCAGCGGCGCGGTCCTTGGCCAGTTCGGCGAAGCAGTTCTGACCCTGGGGGCACTGCACGCGACCGAGGCACTCCTGGGGGGTGACCGACAGACCGCGCCAGGCCCGCTGGTCGATCTCGAAGGGCAGCTCGTCGCGGTCCCCGGTCGTGGTTTCGTTGGACCACGCCAGGATCTTTCGCATCTGACTGGCGACGCCCCGGGGCACCTCGCTGCCGTCGTCGAAACTCATCTGCTGGGCGCCGCCCACCTGGTGTACGCGGTTGCGACAGAGGTAGTTGTTCTTGCCCTTTAAGACGGCGACGTTGACCCGGGTGGCGTGCGCGGCGACGGTGGGGGCGTCCTTCGTCGCCAGCTGGTCCTGGAGATTCTTGGTCGCGGTCGCGACGACGACGCGCTTGGCGGTCATGACCGCCGGCACCAGGTAGGCGAGCGACTTGCCGACGCCGGTGCCGGCCTCGATGACGGTGTGCTGGCGGCGCGTGAAGGCCGCCGCCACCGAACGCACCATCTGGCGCTGGCCCTCGCGGTTCTCGCCGCCGCCGGGCAGATCGGCAGTGATCTTGTCCAGCATCGCGAGCGCCCGATCCGCGTCGACGGCGACGACGTCGTCGTCGAGTTGCACCCCGCGCTCGTCGTCGGGCTCGACGTAGGGCGTCTCCTCGTCGGGATCGAAGGTTTTCACGTATCGACCTTACGGGCCGCCAGGCCGTGGCCCCGGCGGCCATCGAGAGGGGAACCGGTAAGTTTTATCTGTGTCCGATCCCCGTCCCACCCCGATTCCCGACTCGATCGAGCGCTCCAAGGTGCCGCGCCACGTAGGCGTGGTGATGGACGGCAACGGTCGCTGGGCCGAGCGCCGGGGCCTCGACCGCACCGAGGGCCACGGGGCCGGCGAGGTATCACTCGTCGACACGATCTACGGCGCGCTGTCGCTGGGCATGAAGGCCCTGACGGTCTACGCCTTTTCCACCGAGAACTGGGTGCGCCCCGTCGACGAGGTCCGCTACCTCATGAACTTCAACCAGGGACTCCTGCAGCGTCGCCAGCACGAACTGCACGCCGATGGCGTGCGCATTGTGTTTTCCGGTCGCCAGGACTGGCGGGTGCCGCGTCGGGTCCTAAAGAACATGGACGAAGCGGTCGAGCTGACCAAGAAGAACAAGAAGATGACGCTCAACATTGCCTTCAACTACGGCGGGCGCGCCGAGATCGTCGACGCCGTGCGCCGGCTGGTGAGCGACAAAGTCTCGGCGGCCAGGGTGGACGAGAAGGCCATTCGCTCGCGGCTCTACCACCCCGAACTGGCCGACCCCGAACTCATCGTGCGCACCTCGGGCGAGTACCGGATCTCGAACTTTCTGCTGTGGGAGATGGCCTACGCCGAGCTGGTCTTCACCGACGTGCTCTGGCCGGACTTTCGCCGCGAGGACCTCTTTCGCGCCGTCGAGGAGTTCCAGCGCCGCCAGCGCCGTTTCGGGGGCATCACCCCGTGAGGCTGACGCGCGTCATGATTGTCTTGGGCGTGGCCTTCTACGTATTCCTGTGGGTCCTGGTGGCCAACGGCGCCAGCCAGTTGGAGGCGCCGTTGTTGATTCCCCTGGTGCTGGCGGTGCTGGTCGTGGCCGGCCTGGGCCTCGACCGTTACATGGGCATCACGCCGCGCAAGCAGCACTTCAACGAACGCGATGACGAGAAAGAGCAGTGAAGGAGTTCAGCGACGACGCCGTCGTGCTGCGCACCTTCAAATCGGGCGAGTCCGATCGTGTGGTGGTGCTGTGGACCCGCGAGCACGGCAAGGTGCGCGTCTTCGCCAAGGGCATCCGCAAGACCACCAGCCGCTTGGGCGGCACCCTGGAGGCGCTGGCCTACGTGCGCGTCAACCTGGCCGAGACTCGCGGCGAGTTCTACGTGGCGCGCCACGTCGCGCACCTCGAACGGCTCTCGACGTTGCGCTCGTCCTACGACCGCATCAACGCCGGCTACGCGGTGGTCGAAGTCGTCGACGCCATTCCCTCCGACGACGTGGCCGACGAGGGGATCTTCGACCTGCTGGTTCGCGTGCTGCTCGCCCTCGACAACGACGAATTCGAACCCTCCCTGGTGCCGGCCTCCTTCTTCTTCAAACTGCTGGCCCTCGACGGTTCCCAACCGGTGGTAGACGGGTGCGTCAACTGCGGGCGCGAGGGCCCGCTGGTCTTCTTCGACGCCGAGGTCGGCGGCACATTATGCGCCAACTGTCGCTCCGGACACTCGCTGTCGAGTGACGCTTTGGACCTCATCCGAAGGATCCTCGGGGGGGACCTGGCCCAGGTGCTGCACGACCCGTCGCCGAAGGGGGCCGGTGAAGTGATGACGCTGGCCCAAGATTCCATCGAGCAGCACTTTGGACGCCGGCTGCGCGCCGCGCGTTCGACTGCGCCGCTGACGCCACCGACGCTGCGTCCGTGAGCGAGTTCGGCGTCTACGTCCACGTGCCGTTCTGCGCGCACCGCTGCGACTACTGCGCCTTCGCGACCTACGCCGACCGCGACCACCTCATGGGCGACTACGTCGACGCCGTGGTCACCGAGATCGGCTGGGCGCTCCAGGGCGGCATGCCTGCGGCGACGTCCGTCTTCTTCGGTGGCGGCACGCCGTCGCGATTGGCGCCCGAGGAGCTGCTGCGAATCCTGCACGTCATCCCGCGATCGAGTGACTGCGAAGTGACCGTCGAGTGCAACCCCGAGGACGCGAGCCTCGAACGGCTCCGGGCCTACTTCAACGGCGGCGTCAACCGCATGAGCTTCGGCGTGCAGTCAACGCAGCCGGCGGTGCTGGCCGACCTCGGCCGCCGTCACGGCACCATGGCCCACGAGGCCGTCTCGCGCGCGGTCCTCGAGGCCGGATTCTTGACCTGGAACATGGACCTCATCGTCGGATCGCGCGCCGAGACGCTCGAGGACGTCCAGCGCACGTTGGACGACCTGGTGGGCTTGGAGTATCCGCCGCCGCACCTCAGTTGCTACGCGTTGACGCCGGAAAAGGGCACGCCCTTGGGCGACGACCCGCGGCGTCACCCCGACGAGGACGACACCGCCGACGCGTACGACTTGGTGGGCGAGGTGCTCGAAGCGCACGGTTATGAGTGGGAGGAGATCTCCAATTGGGCCCGACCGGGCCACGAGTGCCGCCACAACCACGTCTACTGGGATCAGGGTGACTACCTGGGCTTCGGTTCGGCCGCCCACTCGCACCAACGTGGGCGGCGCTTCTGGAACGTGCGCACGCCCGATCGCTATATCGCGATGGTGCAGAACGGCGAGCACCCCCTGGGCGGCGAAGAGGTGCTCGACCAAGCAACGAAGCAGTTCGAGCGCGACTCGCTGTCACTGCGTACCCGGCGGGGCGTCGCGGTCGAGGCCTTCGACTCTTTGGACGAGATCAGCCACCTGGTACGGGTGAGCGAAGGGCGCGTGACATTGGCGCCGCGGGGTCGACTGTTGGCCAACCAGGTCATTGTCCGGCTCAAGAGTTCGACGTAGTCCGGTAGCCTTACGGGATGGATTCCGCGGCCGCGACCGACCCCGACCTGCTCGAAAAGGTCATCAATCTCGCCAAACGGCGCGGTTTTGTCTTCCCCTCGGCCGAAATCTACGGCGGTTTTCGCTCCACCTACGACTACGGCCCGCTGGGGGTCAACATGCTGCGCAACGTCAAGCAGGCCTGGTGGTACTCCATGGTCCAGACGCGCGAGGACATCGTGGGCCTCGACGCCGCCGTCCTGGGCCCGCCCGCCGTGTGGGCCGCCTCGGGCCACTTGGAGACTTTCACCGATCCCCTGGTCGACTGTCGCAAGTGCAAGGAACGCTGGCGCGAGGACAAGATCGACGGTGTCTGTCCTAACTGCGGCTCGAGCGACTTCACCGAGGCGCGGGCCTTCAACCTGATGTTCAAGACCCAGGCCGGGCCGGTGGAGGGGGAGGGCGCCACGGCCTACCTGCGCCCCGAGACCGCGCAGGGCATCTTCACCAACTTCGCCAACGTGCTCGCGAGCACGCGCAAGAAGCCGCCCTTCGGCATTGCCCAGATCGGCAAGTCCTTCCGCAACGAGATCACACCGCAGAACTTCGTCTTTCGCAC
>PLXU01000085.1 GCA_003151555.1 Acidimicrobiaceae bacterium
AACACCGACCTCTACGCCATCTTCACCTCCAACAAGAAATCCGGGAAAACGAACTTAGAGCTCTACCCCGAGCACCCGGCCCCGATTGTGGTGGGAGCAAGTGCCGTCTACCTGGCCTCCGTGCATCCGACGTCAGGAACCGGACCCTTGACCGGTTCGGTCAACTTCTACGTGAACGGCACTCCCGTTTCCAGTTGCCAGGGCGTGCCACTACTTCTAGGAGTGGCCCAGTGCACGATTACTTTCGCAGCCGCCGGCCCATCCACGGTGAGCGCCGTGTACGTCAACGATCCCAATTACGCCAGCTCCTCTGACTCCAGTCTCCAGGTCGTCAACAAGGGAACGACCTCACTAAAGATCTCACCTTGGCCTCCGCCAGCCCCGGGGGCCAAGGTGACGTACATCGCCACGGTGAGCGAAACCTCCGGCACGGGACCACTTTCGGGCACGGTGAGCTTCACCGAGAACGGCGTCGCCGTTGCTTCGTGCACCAACGTGGCCCTGGTCGCGAGTTCGGCCAGTTGTGCGATCACGTTCCCTACGTCGGGGACCTACACCATTGCCGCGAACTACTCCGGCGATGGTAATTTTGGCGGATCTTCGAATTCGCTCGTCCAGGTCGTAAGTGGCGCGTCGATGCTCACGATTACCACCACCTCGCTCGTCGAAGCCCACGCCGGCCAGGCGAATTACACGCAGACTTTGACCGGCACGGGGGGCACGACGCCCTACGTTTGGTCGATTTTGTCCGGCGTCCTGCCCCAGGGGCTCTCACTTAACGCTTCGTCCGGTGTCATCAGCGGAAACGTCAGCTTGTCAGCCGTCACGCAGACCTTCACGATCAAACTGAGCGATAAGAACGGACTCACTACGACCAGGCAATTTACGATTGAGGTGGATTCCAGGCCAGTCTTCACCTGCGGCGGCGGCACGCACGGCTTTGAGGGTCATTTCTTCAATTTCCACTTCACGGCCTGGGGCGGTCCGCACCCGACGTTCTCCTACTCGGGTCACCTGCCCAAGGGCGTCAATTTCGATAGTTCGAATGGCACGCTGTCGGGCACGCCGAACAGCGGCACGTCCGGTTCCTATTCCTTTACTGTCTGGGCCAACAACTCATGGGGCTCGACCAGCCAGAGCTTCACCCTTAACGTCTCGAAGTAGAAAGCACGGTCTAGACCGCGCTTAGAGCCGTCCGGCCCCGCCTAGTCCCTCGCCACTGGAGATCCGCGCCGCGACCACGATCGGGATGAGGGTGAGCAAGATGACGCCCACCACTACGGCGTTGACCTCCGGCAGTTGCTGGCCCAAGCGGATGGCGCCGAATATCCACAGCGGCAGGGTGTTCTGGGCGCCGGCAGTAAAGGTAGTGACGATGACCTCGTCGAAACTGAGCGCGAAGGCGAGTAATGCCCCGGCGACGATCGCCGTCGAAAGCATGGGCATGGTCACGAGACGGAAGGTCTGCAGGGGCGTGGCCCCCAGGTCGGCCGAGGCCTCGATCAGCGAGAGCGACGTGCGCCGCAAGCGGGCGATGACGTTGTTGAAGACCACCACGATGCAGAAAGTGGCGTGGCCAATAATTATCGTGTAGATCGAAAAGGGCACCCCGGACAGGTTGAAGGCCGACTGCAGGGCGAGGCCGGTCACGATGCCGGGCAGCGCGATGGGCAGCACCAGCAGCAGCGAGACGGAGTCGCGGCCGAAGAACTTGAAGCGGTGGATGCCGAAGGCGACCAGGGTGCCCAATACCAGGGCAATGGCGGTGGCGGCCACGCCGGCCTTGATCGAGAGCCACAGGGCGCTGCGCACGGCCGGGTCGTGCCAGGCAACGCCGAACCAGTAGGTCGTCCAGTGATGGATCGGGAAAGTCTGGACGTTGGACTTGCCGAAGGCGAACAGGATAATGACCGCCAGGGGCGCGAAGAGGAAGACCACCACGCAGAGCGCCAACGCCGCCAGCGCGGCCCGGGTGAGGAGGGAGAGTCTCACAGGGCCTCGAAGGCGCCGGCGAGTTTCGCCAACAGCAGGTAGATCGCCATGATGGCGATCGAGACGAAGGCCAGCGCGGCCGCGAAGGGCAGGTTGCCGCCGTTTATGGCGCTGTCGTAGATGGCGTTGCCAATGAAGGTGGAACTCGAGCCGCCGATCAGCAGCGGCGTGATGAAGTCGCCCAGGGTGAGAGAAAACGTGAAGATCGATCCGGCCACGATGCCCGGCAGCACCATGGGCAGGATCACCCAGCGAAAGGTCTGCCAACTGCCGGCGCCCAGGTCGGAGGAGGCCTCGAGCAGGGAGTTGGGCACCCGTTCGAAGGCGCCGTAGATGGGCACGATCATGAAGGGCAGCCAGAGGTAGCTGAAGACGATCCACATCGCGATATTGGTGAAGGCAATGTGGGTGATGGGCAGGTGCAGGTGCGACTCCAGGTCGGGCAGCACGCCCTTGTTGGAGAGGATATTGATCCAGGCGTAGACCTTGGCCAGGTAACTGGCCCACAGCGGCATGAGCAGCAACGAGAGCAACAGGTGGCGCCAGCGCCGCCCGGCGACCTTGGCCAGGTAGAAGGCGAAGGGCAGGGCAATGAGCGCGTCGGTGATGGTCACCAGCACCGCCATCAACACGGTGCGCAGGATGATCGAGCCGTAGACCGACTGGGTGAAGATCTGGGAGAAGTTCGACCAGGTCCACTGGTAGATCACGTTGCCGGTCAACGAATCGACGCTGAAGAAGGCGGTGATGAGCATGACCACCAGCGAGCTGAGGTAGATCACCAAGAACCACAACAGCGGTGGCGACAGCGTGAGCGCGCCACGCAACCAGGGGCGGCGCCAGAGCGCCGCCCCTGTGCGTTGGCGGATACCTTCTTTTACCGGCACCCGGGCAACTAACCGATTATCTGGGTCCAGGCCTGTTGCCACTGGGTGAAGTCAACGCAGTCGTTCTTGCCGTTGCCGCAGGCCGCCAGCGGCGTCTGCCAGAACTTGATGGTCGAGAAGTACGCCTCGGGCGCGTTGGCGTGGTAGTCAGCGCACGCCCCCTTCTGCAGGGTGTTCATGATCGAACAGGCCAGGGTGTTGGCCGGCGTCTCACCGAAGTAGACTGCCTCTTCGGCCTGGATCTTGGGCGTCGAAACGTAGGCCATCCATTTATAGGCACAGTTGGGGTCCGGTGCGTCCTTGGCCAGCAGCCAGGTGTCGGCCCATCCGGTGGCACCCTGCTTGGGGATCGTGTCGGCTACCTTGGCGCCGGCGGCGATCAGGGTGTTGGTCTGGTACGGCCAGGCCGCGCCGACCACCGCTTCACCGTTCTGGAAGAGCGAGATCTCCTGGCTGGCCAGGTCCCAATACTTCTTGATGAACGGGTGCTCTACTTTGAGCAACGCCACCGCGTCAGAGAACTGATGCTGGGTCAGCTCGTAGGGGTTGGTGATGTGCAGGCTGGGCTCGATCTTGGAGAGGTAGAGGGCGGCGTCGGCGATCTGGATGGGGTTGTCGGGCACGGTGATCTTGCCCTTGTACTTCGGGTTATAGAGCACCGACCATGAGGTAGGAGCCTTGGGGAAGGTCTTGGTGGAGTAGAGCAGCACGTTGGGCCCGAACTCGTAGCTGATGCCGTAATGCACGCCGTTGATGGTGTTAAAGGGCGGCGACTGCAGGAACGGGTGGAACTCGCTCCACGAGGGGATCAGCTTGATGTTGATGGGTTTGACGTCGCCGCCGTAGATGAGGCGCAGGTCGGCGTCGCCGGAGGCCGAGACCAGGTCGTACTGTCCGCCGCCGTTGGCCATGAGTGACACCATCTCGGAGGAGGAACCGGCGTACTTGACGCTCACCTTGCATCCGGTCGCGGCGGTGAAGGGCTTCACCCACTGGGGCTGCGCGTAACCCTCCCAGGCAATGAGACTCAAGTGGCCCTCGCCCTTGCCCACCGACTGCAGCGGCTTGATGCCCTGGGTGGGGGGCGCGGCCGTGGACGCGGCGAAGGCAGCCGGGGCCGTCATCAGACCGAGCACCAGCGCCGCGGCGCTGACGCTGGCAAGTTGGCGAATTCGTGAACTCTTCATGATGCTCCTTTTACCGATTCTCCGAGCTGCGTTTCAGCCCCGGAATTTGTTACGAGATCAAAGGCGTCGGCGAGGTCCCAGGAGACCGTGACCCGACTCTCGGGCGCCAGCGTGTGCTGGTGTGCACCCGAGCGGTTCTGGCGCACCGCGGTCATGGTCTTGCCGCCCTCCAACTCGACCGTGTAGCGCGTCACCATGCCGAGGTAGGCCACGTCGATCACCCGGCCCGAGGCGCCCAGGCGTCCGGCCGGCACGGGTCCCTCGGACAGTTCGATCTTCTCCGGACGCAGCACCGCGCGTCCGCGGGCCGTCTTGATCACGTTGGACGTACCCACGAAGGAGGCCACGAACTCGGTCGCCGGGCGTTCGTAGACGTAGGCCGGTGGGCCGACCTGTTCGATCTGGCCGTTCCGAAAGACGGCCAGGCGGTCGCTCATCGTGAGCGCCTCCTCCTGGTCGTGNNCTGGCCGCCCGAGAGCTGGCTCGGACGGCGTTCGGCGAGTTCGGTCATCTGGACCATGTCGAGGGCCTCGTCCACGCGCCGGGCGCGTTCGGCCTTGGCCACGCGACGCACGCGCATCCCGTAGGCCACGTTCTGGGCGACGCTGAAGTGGGGAAAGAGGGCGTAGTCCTGAAAAACGGTGTTGACGCCGCGCTGGTAGGGCGGCAGTCCCGTGACGTCGGTGCCGCGCAGGAAAATGGTGCCGGCGTCGGGCACCTCGAAGCCGGCGATGAGTCGCAGCAGGGTGGTCTTGCCCGAACCGGACGGTCCCAACATGGTGAAGAACTCGCCGCGCGAGATGTCCAGATCAACGTCGCGCACGGCCGCCTGGGAGCCGAAGTGCTTGGTCACCCCGCGCAGCACAATTCCCTGGTCTTGGTGGATGGAGGGGAGCGTGGATGTCGCCGTCTCAGACACTGCTCGAGCCCCTCCGTTCAAACATGTGGGAAGACTACACCTCCAAAAAATGAGGAACCGGTCGCTTCGCGCGGTCCATCACCAAAATGTGGACAACGTATTAATGCCCCGGCAGGGTGTAGCGGGTGAAGAGGTGCAGGCCTGCGAAGACCCAAAAGAGCACCAGGAGCACCCGACCGCTGAGACTCGAGCCGATCAGGGCGAGGCTTCGCGCCAGCGCCGGCGTGCGCAGTACGCCCGCTCGGCTGAGGATTTCCAGGAGCAGGCCCGAACCGAGTAGCGCGAGCCAACCGATCGTGCCGATCATCGTGGGGCCACCCAATGGCGCCGCTGCCAGCGACGAACCAGGGGAGTCGCACCCACCGCCAGCCAGGCCATATACAAGAGCCAGCGAACCACGTGGGTCACCAAGAGGTGGTCGAGCGTGGTACTGAGCGTCGGCACGGTTGTCGAGCGCCCGCCCAGGGCCAGGCCCACGATTTCGAGCGCCACGCCAAGTACGACCAGCGCCAGCCAGGGCCAAGCGTTGGCGAGCGACGAGTGCGGTCCCACCGTCCGGTCGCCATCGTGGACGTCGAACTCGCGGGATGAGAGTCCTCCCCACACGACCAGAAGAATCACGAAGGCGAGGGAGGGAATGGCGATCAGCACGTAGCCAAGTGCGCTGAACGGCCGCACGCCCGAAGCCCACCAGGCGTAGAGAACAAGCAGCGGTGCGAGGGCAGTCGCGCGGGTCACTCGGCCAGATTACCGACGGGTCGATTGGGTGGCGGGGGTAACGCGACCACGCGGGCCACCCAGCCACCTTCGTGACGGCTACGACTAGGGTGGCGCGAATCATGAAACTGAGCCACAGGATCCCGGTGACTCCGTGGCGAGCGACCAGCCCGTGGGATATTCGTCCAAGGATGTTTCTGCCCCTGCTCAGTGGACTGACGCTCTTCGGATTCGGCGAGGGATTGCTGGTCCAGTCGCACTGGGGTGCGACCCCGTGGACGGTCTTCGCCGAGGGGGTCGCGCGCCACACTGGCTTTTCACTGGGCTGGTCGACGGCCCTCATCAGCGCTGTCGTGCTGGTGCTGTGGTTTCCGTTGCGCGAACGTACGGGCTTTGGCACGATCGCCAACCTGATCGTCATTGCCTACGTGCTCGATCTCACGACCTACGCGCTGGTGGTGCCGTCGAACCCAGGGCTGAAAATCCTCTACATCGTCGGGGGCGTGTTGGTCATCGGCATCGGCAGCGCGCTCTACCTGTCGACCAACCTGGGACCGGGTCCTCGCGACGGACTGATGACCAGCCTGCATCGCCGACTGGGGGTCAGTCTCGTCTACGTGCGCTTAACCCTGGAGGCAACGGTGTTGCTCGTGGGCTGGTTGATGGGCGGCACGTTTGGTGTCGCCACGGCGTTTTTTGCCGCCACCATCGGTTTCAGCATCGGCGTCAGCCTCTACGTGCTCGAGCGAACTGTGCAAAGGTTTGCTCCGTGATTGACGCCAGCCACCTCACTGCCTTCTTCATTGCCTCGATGGTGATCATCATCGTGCCCGGGCCCAGCGTGCTCTTCACCCTGGCCCGTGGTGTTGCCTGGGGCCGGGCGGTCGCCGTATTGACGGTGCTCGGCAACAGCCTGGGCACGCTGCTGCTCTCGGTGCTGGTGGCCGTCGGTCTCGGTCCCTTGATCGCCAACTCCAAGACGTTCTCGACGGTGCTGGAACTCATGGGCGGCTGCTACCTGCTCTGGCTGGGGGTCGAGGCCCTGCGTCACCGTCAGGCCCACGCCCAGGCCATGACCAAACGCGAGGCGAAGCGACCGTCGCGGTTGCACGTGATTCGCCAGGGCTTCACGGTGGGCGTCCTAAACCCCAAGTCGCTGGTCTTCTTCGTGGCGGTCTTCCCGCACTTCGTCAACCGCTCCAAGGGCCACGTCACCGTCCAACTCCTTCTCTTCGGTGCCATCTTCTCCGTCATGGCCTTCTGCAGCGACGGCACCTGGGGCCTCATTGCCGGCACCGCGCGCGAGTGGCTGGCCAGTTCACCGGGTCGGTTGGTTGCGATGCGCGTCACCGGTGCCTGCGTGATGATGACGCTGGGACTTCTCATCCTGGTGAGTGCCATCACCTCGGCCTAGTGTGACACCCCCTTCGTACGATTTGGCAATGGGAAGAATTCACGTCACCGGGTACGCCAACACCGTGCAGTCGAGCGTCAGCTCCTTCATTGCCAACCTGCCCGAAATGCTCGGCGCCATGGCCGTCGATCCGCGCTGCTTGGTGGCCATCGCCGAGTTCAACGACGCGCGTTACGTGCAGTTCTGGGTCGAGGCGAACGGAACGGTCATTGCCGAAGTGATCTCCAATCTCAATATCGGCGACGCGGTAGCGCTGACCAGCGACGACGAGGAGTTGTTGCGCAAGATGGGTTGGGCCGAGCCCGCCCCGGGGCCCAACCCCAATTGGCGCTACGAGTCCAACGACGTGGCCGGACTGATGCGCACCGTGCTCATGACCCGCCACGCGGTCTACGAAGTCCTGCGCGAGCAGCCCTCCAACCCGGTGCAACTGCGCACCTGGGAGATGAAGAACGGCCAGGAACAAGAGAGCGACGACGTGCGCACCGAGGCGCGCGTGCACTACCAGAACGCGCTGCGCGAGATTGCCGAGAAAATCGACGGCTAGTTCAGCGTTTTTGGCGGGGTTCGCCGCCCGTACACTGCTCACGACGAGGGAGCGGTAATGAGCATGCATGGCGCCGGTGGCGTAGCCGCACGACGGAACATGCGCTCGATGGGGCGCGATCGCAAGATCCTGGAGCACCGCATTAAGAAGGGCACCTTTCCCCGCATCCTGAAATTCGCCACGCAGTACAAGCCCCTGCTGATCACTTTCCTCATTGCGGTCGTGCTCGACGCGGTCGTCAGTTCCGTCTCGCCGCTCCTGCTGCGCGCCATCATCGACAATGGCATCTACAGGGACAACAAGGGCCTCATCATTGGGCTCTCCGTGGCGACCGCCGTGCTGGCCATCGTCGACGCCGGACTCAGCCTGGTGGAGCGGCGTATCTCGGCCGTCATCGGCGAGGGCCTCATCTACGACCTGCGGGCCAAGGTCTTTGAGCACATCCAAGAGATGCCGATCGCGTTCTTCTCGCGCACCCAGACCGGGGCTCTCATCAGCCGACTCAATAACGACGTCATCGGCGCCCAGCAGGCCTTCACCGACCTCTTTTCCAACGTGGTGGGCAACGTCATCCTGGTCACCATCATCCTGAGCGTCATGTTCGTGCTCAGCTGGCAGATCACCCTGGTGGCTCTGATCCTGCTGCCCGTCTTCTTATTGCCGGCCCGGCGGGTCGGTCGAAAGCTGGGCACGCTCTTTCAGCGCGGCTACGAACTCAACGCCGAGATGAACATGGTGATGAGCGAGCGTTTCAATGTCGCCGGCGCCATGATGGTCAAGCTCTTCGGCCGGCCCCAGGAGGAGCGTCGGTACTTTGAGGTCCGCGCCGGCCAGGTGCGCGACATCGGCATCGACCAGTCGCTCTACCAGCGCTTCTTCCTGGTCAGCCTGACCCTCACCGCCTCGTTGGCCACGGCCTTCGCCTACGGCTTCGGCGGCGTGGAAGCGGTCAACGGCGTCTTCAAGGTCGGCACGGTGGTCGCCCTGACCGCCTACCTGG
>PLXU01000037.1 GCA_003151555.1 Acidimicrobiaceae bacterium
CCATCGTCAACTCCATCAACCCCGACCGCATCGAGGGCCAGAAGACCGGAGCGTTCGAGATCGTCGACGTCCTGGGCAAGGCGCCCGACATACTCTCAATTCCGGTTGGCAACGCGGGCAACATCACGGCCTACTGGCGGGGCTTCACTCAGTACCACTTCGCCAAACGCGCGTTGACCCTGCCCAAGATGTGGGGCTTCCAGGCCGCCGGGGCCGCGCCGATCGTGCTGGGGTATCCCGTTGAGAATCCCGAAACTATCGCGACGGCCATTCGCATTGGCAACCCCGCGAGCTGGGTGCCGGCGCTCGAAGTGATTCACGAATCGTTGGGCGACATTCGCGCGGTAACTGACGACGAGATCATCGACGCCTATCAGTACTTGGCGCGTCACGAGTCGGTTTTCTGCGAACCGGCCTCCGCCGCGTCGGTGGCGGGACTCTTAAGATACGGCGTGCCCCACGGCTCGACCGTGGTCTGCGTCCTAACGGGCAACGGCCTTAAGGATCCCGAAACCGCAGTGTCGACCAGCCAAAGTCCGACCTTGGTGGAGGCCACAATCAAGGCCCTGCTGGCAAACCTCGAGCAGTAGGGTTTACACCGGCGCGTTCGTCGGCTACACTGATAGATGTCGTCCGCGACCGGCCTCTCGCCGACGTGCGGAAATCTTTCCAAGACGGCACTTCTTGATTTTCTTCTCCGTTCTGCTGAACCTTTGCGGGCGGCGAGAAAGGAATACCTATGGCTGCAAAGCCCTCCCCAGACAGGTCCGATCTCGAGTCAAAGACTCGCGAGGACCTGCAAACCATTGCCAAAGTAAAAGGCGTTGACGTGGCCGCACGTGCGAGCAAGGCCACGCTTATTGAGGCCATTATGGGCAATGTCTCGCCCACCCCAGTAACAACCGCCGTCGCGGCCGAGTCCGGCTCGCGCGTCGTGCGCTCTCGTCGAACCGTCACCATGCCCGAGGGTGATTTCGACGAACTCGTCAGCGAGTTCGTCGCCGATACCAAGGTCGAATCAAACGGTTCCGACACCGCCAGCGCTCTCTCCGCCACTACCGTCACCGAAACGCCGTCCTCGGTCGACGTCCCCACCACGGAGTCGCCCGTTAGCGACAACGGCTCCGATCGTCAGCCGCCCGCCCGTGAGCGTCAAAACAATCAATCGCGCAGTACCCAGCCCCGCGAGTTCGGCAACGACCAGGGCGGTCGTAACCGTCGCAATCGCCGTAACCGCAACGGCCCGGCGGGCTCCAGCGGTTCCAGCGGGGGTCGCGAACGCTTTGGCGGCGAGGCGCAGCCCAACGCCGACCAGCCCTACAGCGGTGAACTCATTGAAGTAGAAGGGCTCTTGGACCTGCGCGATGACGGCTATGGCTTTTTGCGCACGAAGGGGTTCCACCCTTCGCCCAACGACGTGTACGTGTCAATCAATCAAGTTCGCCGCTACCACCTGCGCAAGGGCGACATGATCGTGGGGGCCTATCGCCCCGCCGCGTCCAACGAGAAGTATCCCGCGCTGCTGCGCGTCGATAGCGTCGCGGGCATCGATCCCGAGGTTGCTCGACTGCGCCCGCGCTTCGAAGACCTGACCCCGCTCTTTCCCGACGAGAAGCTGAAGTTGGAGACCAACGAAGGCAAGCCCGACCCGACGCCGCGAATTGTCGACCTGCTGTGTCCGATCGGCAAGGGTCAGCGCGGGCTCATCGTCTCGCCCCCCAAGGCCGGTAAGACAACGGTCATGAAGCAGATTGCTCAGTCCATCGAGGCCAACAACCCCGAAGTCCACCTGATGGTGCTCCTGGTTGACGAACGCCCTGAAGAAGTGACCGACATGCGTCGCAGCGTCAAGGGCGAGGTCATCGCCTCGACCTTCGACCGCCCGGCCGAAGAGCACACTCACATTGCCGAACTGTGCATCGAGCGCGCCAAGCGTCTCGTCGAACAGGGACGCGACGTGGTGATCATCCTCGACGGCATTACCCGACTCGCGCGCGCCTACAACCTGGCGGCCCCGGCCACGGGACGAATCATGTCCGGAGGTGTTGACTCGGGTGCGCTCTATCCACCCAAGAAGTTCTTTGGTGCCGCGCGCAACATCGAAGAGGGTGGTTCGCTCACGATTCTCGCCAGCGCCCTGGTCGAGACCGGTTCAAAGATGGACGAAGTCATCTTCGAAGAGTTCAAGGGGACCGGCAATATGGAACTCAAGCTCGACCGCCGACTGGCCGAACGACGTTTGTACCCGGCCATTGACGTCAACGGTTCATCGACGCGACACGAAGAGCTGCTCTTCGACCGCGACCTACTGCCCCAGGTGTGGAAGCTGCGCCGCGTGCTCAACGGCCTCGCCTCCGAGGGCCGAGAGGCCGCCGGACTGGAGCTGTTGATCGACAAACTCAAGTCCACTCGAAGCAACGACGAGTTCTTGGCCGAGATCGGCCGAGGCCCGGCGACAACGAGCTGACAAACCTGTAAACTCTCTATTCGCAACTAGGAGCACTCATGAAGCCTGATATTCACCCCACCTATGGTCCCGCGACCGTTACCTGTTCGTGCGGCAACACCTTTACCACCGAGTCGACCAAGTCCGTTATGACGGTGGAACTCTGCAACGAGTGCCACCCCTTCTTCACGGGCAAGCAGAAGCTGGTCGACACNNCCAACAAGGCGCGCGCTCCCAAGGCCTAGGCCGGTGAGCGCCCACCACTGTTCGTGCGCTCCCTAGACGACACTCTTAACGCCCTGCAGGACGAACTTCGCAGCGTTGAAGCGTCCCTGGGAGAACCCGACGTCGCGAGCGACCTCAAGCGACTACGCGATTTGTCGCGTCGCCACAAGGAACTGTCCGAAATCAACATCGCCTGGCTGCACCTGCAGTCGGCCCGCCAGGACCTGGAAACCGCCAAGGAGATGTTTAACGAGTCCAGCGGCGACGACCGCGAACAGTGGCGCGNNGCGGCGAGGAGGCCAACCTCTTCGCGAGCGACCTGGCCGCGATGTATCGCCGCTACGCCGCCGTGCGCGGCTGGAAGGTCGAAGTCGTCGAAGAACGCGAGTCCGAACAGGGTGGTCTCGACGAGGCGATTTATCTCATGAAGGGCGATGATGCCTGGGCCCGCCTCGAGTTCGAAGCCGGGGTGCACCGCGTCCAGCGCGTCCCAACGACTGAGGCCAAGGGCCGCGTGCACACGTCGTCGGCCACGGTGTCGGTGTTGCCTGAAGCCGAAGAGGTGGATGTGGCCATTGACCCGGGCGACCTGAAAATTGATGTGTATCGCTCGTCCGGACCGGGCGGTCAAAGCGTGAACACGACCGACTCGGCCGTGCGCATCACGCACCTGCCGACCGGNNACGAGAAGAGCCAGATCCAAAACCGGGCGAAGGCCCTCATTGTCCTGCGCGCGCGGCTGCTAAAGGCGGCTCAGGATGCCCAGGCGAACGAACTCGGCGACATGAAGCGCTCCCAACTGGGCGGCGGTGGACGCAGCGAGAAGATCCGCACCTACAACTTCAAAGAGAACCGCGTGACCGATCATCGCATCAACCTCACGAACTACAGCCTCGACGCGGTGTTGGCGGGCGACCTTGATCCCTACGTCGACGCGCTGCTCGCCGACAAGCGGGCCCGTCAACTGGCCGAGAGTGACGGACGCTAAGCGTTCCCTGTTCGCCGAGCTCGTGAAAGACGGACTCGACGAGCACGAAGCGCGCTGGCTGGTCGAGGAGTTCGCGCCGAGGCAAAACTTGGACGCGCTTCGCGCCGCGGTGACGCGCCGTCAGGCCGGCGAACCAATCCAATACGTCATTGGCCACTGGCCCTTTCGCTCACTGGACTTGGACGTCGATCCCCGCGTGCTCATTCCCCGTCCCGAGAGCGAAGAACTCGTCGGGGTAGCGCTCGGCGAACTGACACGCCTCGACGTGGGTGCCCCGCTCATCATGGACCTCGGTTGCGGCTCCGGCGCCATCGGACTGGCGCTCGTGAGCGAATTGGCGCAACGCGGCACTGTCGCCACGTTGATTGCCGTCGACGAGTCCAGCGACGCGCTCGACGTGGCGCGCCAGAATGCACGAAAGCATCTCGTTAAGGGAGTCTCCTTCGTGCGCTCATCGTGGTACGAGAACCTTGATGAGTCGCTGCGCGGAAGGGTGGACCTCATCGTGGCCAACCCGCCCTACGTGGGCGCGGACGAGTTCGAAGGACTCGACCCCGTGCTGCGTCACGAGCCGCGGGACGCAATCGTCGCCAAGGACGCCGAGGACCTGGTTGGGTTCGAGGATGTGGCACTCATCATTGAGGGCGCGCCCGCGTGGTTGAGTCCACGGGGGGTCTTGATCTGCGAGCACTCGAACGTGCATCGTGACGGCGTCCTCGCCGCCGCGCGTACGGCGGGCTTCGTTCGATGTGACGACCTCGATGACATGGCCGGACATCCGCGCATCCTGGTGGCCCGCAGACCATGACCGCACTGTTGGACCTTCGATCAGCGCTCGACGCCCTGGCCAACGGCGCCGTGGTCGCGTTGCCCACTGACACCGTCTACGGCGTCGCGGCATCCCTCGATCATCCCATCGCCGTGGCCACGCTCTTTTCCCTGAAGCATCGACCCACGTCGGCGCCGATGCCGGTGCTGGTGAGCTCGATCAGTCAGATTGAAGCGTTGGGTGTTGCCTGGCCGGAGCGTGCGCGCACTCTCAGTGACGCACTCTGGCCGGGCGCGCTGACCATCGTCGTGGCCGCGCCGTTGGACCTTTGCACGCCATTGGGCAGCACCACGGGAACCATTGGATTTCGGTGTCCGCGCGACGAAACGCTGCTGGCCCTGCTCGAACAAAGTGGGCCGTTGGCGCTGAGCAGTGCCAACGAACACGGGGAGGCGCCGTGCGAAAGTGCCGCGCAGGTGATCCAGGCCTTTGCCAGCCGAAGCGAACTGAGAGGGGTGCTGGACGGGGGAGAGCGCTCGGGAAGAGTTTCGACGGTGATTGATCTCTCCGGTGCCCACTGGCGGATTGTTCGCGACGGCGCCGTGCCAGAGAACGTGATCGCACGGCTTTTTAACTAATCGGGTGCCAAGACGATAAGGTCGATTTCCGACCGGCTCAATCTGGAGGATTCCGATGGCTGCGCTTCAAGTCGCCCGTTCGCCGATTTTTGCCTTCGCGGAGCAGTACGTGAGCGAACGCGCGGTGTTAGATCCGATCTTCGGGACCGAGATCGGCGCGCACGAGGTGGACCACCTGTTGCCCGATTTCTCCTCCGGGCAGGCCCACCGCAACGTAGCCCACACCCAGGCCGCGCTGGAGGGGCTCCTCGCACTTGAACCGGGCGACGACCTCGATCGAGTGGCCAAGGCCGTCATGGTCGAACGCCTGGAGATCCGTCTGGAACTGGAGCGCAGCGGTGAGGATCGAAGGACGTGGGGAGTGATCATGTCGCCGCTCTCGACGGTGCGCCAGGCCTTCGAACTCATGGAGACGACGAACGCTGAACAGGCCGAAGTACTGCGACTGCGGTTGTTGCAAGTGCGCCCCGCACTCAAGAGTTGGCAGAGTGGGCTCTACGACGCGGTGCCCGGCAGCCAGCTCCCGGCGCGTCGACACGTGCTAGGCGTGGCCGACCAGGCCCGCACCTACTCCGCCGGGTCCTACGTCACGCTGGCCCAACAGGTCGCGCACAATTGTTCGATCGATCCTGACGTCGCGGGTTTGTCGAGCGCGGCGGCCGACGCGGACGCGGCGTGCGCGGAACTGGCCGAGTGGCTCTCCACGACGCTGGCACCACTCGCGAGCGAGGAGGACCGTTGCGGGATAGATCGATACCGGCGGTGGTTCCGCTACTGGAACGGAGCCGACCTCGACGTGGAGGATCTCTACGCCTGGGGCTGGCAGGAGCTGCGCCGGATCAATGATCGGATGTGGGCACTGGCGAGACAACTGGCCCCGGACGCGACCACGTTGGCGCAGGTGGTGGCGGCCCTCGACAACGACGAGGAACGGGCCATTGTCGGCACTGACGCCCTGCTCGAGCGACTGGAGACCCTCACCCAGGACACGGTGCGGGCAATGGACGGAGTGCACTTCGACATCGACGCGCGGATACGTCAGTGCGACGTGCGCCTGGCACCCGAGGGGGCGGCGGCGGCACCCTATTACATCGGACCGAGCGAGGACCTGACGCGACCGGGCACGACGTGGTTCCCCACCCGAGGAGCCACCACGTTCACCATGTGGCGCTACGTGTCGATGTGGTACCACGAGGCGGTGCCCGGACACCACCTGCAGATCGCCACGGCCCTGCTCCAGGCCGAGCGACTCTCTCGATTCCACCGACTCGACGGCATGACCAGCGGCTACGGCGAAGGCTGGGCCCTGTACGCGGAACGCCTGATGGACGAGTTGGACGGGTACGCCGAGCCCGGCGACGAAATGGGTTTCCTGGCGGCCCAGGCGTTGCGCGCGTGCCGCATCGTCGTTGATCTGGGGCTGCACGTGGGCCTGGCCGCGCCCGATGACCTCGGCGCGTTGGGCCAGCTCGGTGACTGTTCGAGAAAGTTGTGGGACTTCGATATGGCGGTCGCGCTGCTCGAAGAGTGGGCGATTCAGCCCAACGACTTCGCCACCTCCGAAGTCGAACGGTACCTGAGCATTCCGGCCCAAGCCACTTCGTACAAAGTGGGCGAACGGGTCTGGCTCGAGGTGCGTGAGGCGGCCCGCGAGCGATTCGGCGAGCAGTTCGATCTCAAGCGCTTCCACGCCCACTCACTCGAGCTCGGCCCGATGGGCCTAGACCCGTTTAGAACCGAGATGGCCAACTGGGACGGTCGCTAAGTCGCGGCTGCTAGTTCGTTTCGTCACTCGGCAATTTTCGAACCCACGAAGCGGGCCGCTTTTCCAAGTACGCGGACATTCCCTCGTGAGCTTCGTCGCTCGCGAACAACTGGGCCGAAAGTTCTGACATCCTGGTGAGGGCCTCGTCCACCGCGAGCGACGGCACGAGCGTGGTGAGCTGCTTGGCGACACCAATCGCGTGTGGGGCGCCGGCTAACAGGTCATTGATCGTGGCCTCGACCTCGCGGTCCAGTTCGTCGGCGCTCACCGCCATATTGATGAGGCCAATGCGGGCCGCTTCGCTCGCGGGGAATCGGTTAGCCCGCAAGAAGGCCGATTGGGCGTCGGCCACGCGCATTTTGGGCAGGCAGACGACCGAGATTATGGCGGGCACGACGCCGACTCGAACTTCCGTGAAGCCGAACAGGGCCGAATCGAGGGCGATGGATATGTCCATCACCGCGGCGAGGCCAACGCCGCCGGCGACGCAGTGGCCCGCGATGCGGCCAACGAATGGTTTGGGAGAGTTGCGAACACGCTGAAAGAGCTCGCCCATACCTACCGCGCTGTTCGCGTCGGAGTTGCCCGGTCCCGACGAGCGTTCGGCCAGATTGGCGCCCGCGCAGAACACGTTCCCGCGGTTGGTGAGCACGACGACACGGATGTCGGGGTCGCGGTCCACGGTGTCGATGGCCGCCACGAGCTCGCTCAGCAGTTGCGCGCTGAGCGCGTTGCGTCGCTCTTCGTCGCACAGGGTGATTGTCATCACACCGTTGGCCAGATCTGTCTCGACGAGTGCCATCACACGCTCCTTGCTAGAGGGCCGTCGCTCGCTGCGCCGGCGAAGGCCTGGGCCCGTAGCAGCCATTCGCGACCGAGGTCGCTGGTGACCAACGACGTGTCATCGACGTGGCGACGTTGGGTAACAACGAGGCAAAACTCCTGCGCCGAACCCCTTACGGTGTCGCCGGCATTCTCGTTGCCCCACGTCCACGATTCACCCGCGGGTCCCGTCAGCTCCACGAACATGTCGCCGGCCGGGGGCTGCTCGCCGCGCACGGCGTACGACCAGTTTCTCGTCATGAAGCCGAGTCGGGCAATGTGGCGCAGTCGGTCAGTGCTGGCACGCTCGGCCCCTAGGGCGTCAACCACGTCGGTGCCGTGCGCCCACGTTTCCATGAGGCGGGCGGTGAGGAATGAGGCTGCTCCCATTGAGGGGCCGTACCAGGCAATTCGGTCGCCGTCGTGCAGTGACTGCGCCGCGGCCAGCAAGGTTCTTCGATTGTGGCGCCACGAGTTCAATTGCTCTGGCGCCGGGAGCTCACGAAATCGACCGAGCGTGTACTGGTCAATTCCCATCGTCGCGGCGCCTTCGTAGAGTTCGACCACGCCGGCGCGAAATCTTTCCGGGTCGCTGATGGCACTCGTCGCCGACCCGTCGAAATAGGTGAGGTGTCCGATCTGGTCGGCCACGCTCCAACCGGGACTGGGCGTCGCGAGAAGCCACTGCTCGGCAGAAATGGCGGATACGACGTCATCGAGCGATCGCTGCTCGTCGTCAAGATCGCGTCGCAGGATATCGAGCTGGCTTGACCGCGTTGTGTCGTTGACGACCTCGTTCACGATGACGTGAGCAATGACGTCGGGATGTCCACGATGCGACTGCGCAGCCATTCGCCCAATCCCTTGGCCTGTGCGTCCTGTCGGGTCGACGCCGCGACCCCCTCTTCTAGGAGCCCGTGAATGACGAAGTTGAGCGACCGCAGCGCCGGCAGGCGGTAGCGATCAATGGCCAGCGGCGCGGCTTCGGGCAGCAGGCGCCGGACCGCCTCGACGCTCAAGTAGTCATCGAGCCACGCCCAGGCCTCGTCGCTGCGCGCGAATACGCCCACGTTGGCGTTGCCGCCCTTGTCGCCCGAACGGGCCCCGAAGAGCCTGCCCAGCGGCACCGGCGTCGTCGGGCCGTTGGGCACGCTTTGACTGGGTCCGGCGTCGGCAACGACGTCGGTGTGGCCTCCGGGAGCGACCGAATCGATGACGCTGCGTTGTCCGCCCAAGACCACCACGTACTGCGGCACCAGTTCGGCCGGGACCAGGGCCGGCCGGTACACGCCGAAGGGCGTGCCGGCCGAGGTCGTCGAACCCACGTTGAAGAAGCCGGGAGTCGACGCGAGGGCGATCTCAATGGCGGCGTTGGCCACGGCGCGACCAACTTTGGTCTCATCGCGGTCCTTCAGCGTGATGTGCCACAGGGCCACGGCCTCTTCGTTGGTCGTGGGGTCGGGCTTGTCCGTGCGAACTACGCGGGTGGTCACGCTGTCAAAGTCTTCGCGGTCGTAGGGACAGGCTTGCCAGAACGCGGCGTCGACAAGTTGGGCCTTGGCCTCAATGTCGAGTCCGGTGAGAGCGATGTTGAGGTCCTTGCGGAAACCGCCCACCTCGTTCATGGCCACCTTCAACGTGGCGGGCGGTGCTTCGCCCTTGACGTTGCTAATTCGTACGCGGTCCCGGTCGATCTGCTCCAGGTGGATGGTGTCGAAGCGGGCCGAGACGTCGGGACCGAGGTAGGTGGGGCTCGCGATCTCGTAGAGCAATTGCGACGTGACCGTGCCGATTGACACCTCGCCACCGGTGCCATCGTGCTTGCCGATTACCGATGACCCATCTTCGGCTATCTCGGCCCACGGAAAGCCGACGTGCGACATGTCCGCGATCTCTGTGAAGAACGAGTAGTTGCCGCCACAGGCCTGCGCGCCGCATTCAATCACGTGGCCCGCGACCACGGCGCCGGCCAGGGCGTCGAAGTTGTCGCGGCTCCATTTGTGGTGCCAGGCGGCCGGTCCGCAGACAATGGCCGCGTCGGTGACCCTTCCCGTGATCACGATGTCGGCGCCCATCTTGAGCGCTTCGACGATGCCGAAGCAGCCCAGGTAGGCGTTCGCGGTGATGAATCGCGAGATGTCGCCGGCGGGCTCGCCGGTATCTAAGTGCGTGAAGTCGACACCGAAGGACTGCAGTTCATCCAAGCGCGCGAGGAGATTGTCGCCGTTGACGTAGGCAATGGTGGGCGCCAGCCCCAGTTTGGCGGCGACTTCGGCGACCGCTTCGGCGCAGTGGTCGGGGTCGAGCCCGCCAGCGTTCGACACCACCTTGATGCCCTTGTCGAGGCAGGTGCCCATGACCGTTTCCATTTGGGTGACGAAGCTTCGGGCGTAGCCGGCGCCCGAGTGCTTAGCCTGCGTTCGCGCCAGAATCAACATGGTCAACTCGGCCAACCAGTCGCCGGTCAAGAAGTCGATCGGTCCGCCTTCGACCATCTCTTGGGCCGCCGAGAGACGGTCGCCGTAAAAGCCTGAGCAGTTGGCGATGCGCAGCGGTTGGGTCACGGTGTGTCGCCCGACTCTTCGGTGACGTCCTCGTCGTTCTCTATGGTGAGCAGTACGGCCCCGTTGTCCACCTGTTGGCTCGTGGTGACGAAGACCGCACTCACCGTGCCCGAGTTCGGCGCAGCGATGACGTGCTCCATTTTCATGGCCTCCATGACGACCAGTGTCTCGCCGACGTCGACGTGCTGGCCGAGCACGACGCGCACGTCAATAATGGCGCCCGGCATCGGGGCCGTGAGTCCGCCCACCACGGCGTCGACTCCCGGGACGACGAATCGCGGCACGACGGTGAACGAGGCCGTGCCGCGCGTGACCTGCACAAACAGATGTCCCTCGGCGCGGGTTATGCGCCGCGTGGCGCGCCGACCATTGATCTCCACGTCGATCTCGCGGGGACTCCAGGCGTGCACCCGGGCTCGCCCATCACGGCCCACGTCAAAGGTGCCGTCGCGACGAACGCGGTAGTCAACGTCGATGACCTGTTCGCCCCAACGCAACGAGACTCGTTGGCGCGGCAGGCGTGCATTGCGCCATCCGCTCGGGACCTGGGCCAGGACGGTGGCGTGCGCGCGGTTCTCTCCCTGTAGCCATAGGGCTCCCGCGATGCTCGCCCAGTTGAGTTCGTCGTCGCTCAGCACTAGCGAGCGAGCGGGTGCGCAGCGTTCGACGAAGTCAGTCGTGGTGTCGCCGGATAGGAATCCCTCGTGACGCAATGTCGCGACGAGGAAGTCACGGTTCGTGACGACGCCGCCCACGTGTAATCGCTCGAGCGCGAGGGCCAAGACCGAGGCGGCCTCCCGGCGCGTGGGTGCGTGGGCGATGACCTTGGCGAGCAGGGGATCGAAGCCGGTGGTGACCGAACTGGCGCGCTCGACGCCGCTCTCCCAACGAACCACCGGAGTGCTCGCCGGCGCAAAGGCCACGAGCGTGCCGGTGGCCGGCAGGAATCCGGCACTCGGGTCTTCGGCGCAGAGACGAACTTCGATGGCGTGACCGCGAAAGTTGATGTCGTCCTGGCCGTAGCCCAGTGCTTCACCGTCGGCGATGCGCAGTTGCTCGCGAACCAAGTCAATGCCGGTCACTGCCTCGCTGACCGGGTGCTCGACTTGCAAGCGGGTATTGATCTCCAAGAAGTAAAAGTCGTGGGTCTGATTGTCAACGAGGAACTCCACCGTGCCCGTTGACTGGTACTCGAGGGCGCGGGCCATGTCGAGGGCGGCCGAGGTCATGGCCTGGCGGGTGGCGTCGTTGATGCCGGGCGACGGCGACTCCTCCACCAGCTTTTGGTGGCGGCGCTGGACGGAGCACTCGCGCTCGCCTAAGTGGACGAGGTTGCCGTGCTGGTCGCCCAGTATCTGGATCTCCACGTGTCGTGAGGACGCCACGTAGCGCTCGAGGAAGATTCGCTCGTCGCCGAACCCTGCGGCGGCTTCGCGGCTCGCGGCCGCCACGGCTTCATCGAGCTGCGCCGCGTGCTCGACGATCCGCATGCCCTTGCCGCCGCCGCCGCCCACGGCCTTGACCATGAGGGGGTAGCCAATGGCGTCGGCATCACCGGGATCACTACAGGAGGGCAAGGTGGCCACGCCACTGGCCCGGGCCACTTCCTTGGCGGCCAGCTTGTCGCCCATGGCCGAGATGACGCTCGGCGAGGGTCCCACCCAAATCAAACCGGCAGACTGCACCTGGTGCGCGAACTCGGCGCTCTCGGAGAGGAAGCCGTAGCCGGGATGGACGGCGTGGGCACCGGTGCGCTTCGCCGCCGCCAGAATTTCTTTGCCGTCGAGGTAACTCGTCTCGAGCAGCACTGATTCGTCGCATTCGCCCACGAAGGGCGCCGACGCGTCGGCGGCGACGTAGACGCCCACGCAGCGAATGCCCATGTCGTGGGCGCCGCGAATGATGCGCCGGGCAATCTCACCGCGATTGGCGACCAGGAGCGTCGAGATCGTCACAGACGAAACACCCCGTAACTCGTGGCCCCCTCGATGGGCCGACTGCGCACGACCGAGAGGCACAATCCCAGCACCGTTCGAGTGTCGCGCGGGTCGATGATGCCGTCATCGCTCATGGCGCCGGTCGCTGCGAGGGCGAGCGAGCCCTTCTCCTGGCTCGCCTCGACCATTTCGACAATCTGACGGTCTTCTTCCTCGTCGAATTCGAGGCCCTTGCGTTCGGCTTGGCCCCGTCGCACCTGGGACATGACTCCGGCGATCTGCTTGGGTCCCATGACCGCGATCTTGGCCGTCGGCCACAGGAACGTGAAGCGGTTGCCGAAGGCTCGGCCCGACATGCCGTAGGTACCGGCACCGTAGGACGATCCGACGATGACCGTGAGATGGGGCACGTTCGAATTGGCGACCGCATTCAACATCTGCGAGCCCTTCTTGATGATGCCCTCGGCTTCGGCGTCGCGGCCGACCATGTAGCCAGTGATGTTCTGGAAGAAGATGAGCGGCACGTCGATCTGGTTGCAGAGCTGGATGAACTGCCCGGCCTTCTCGGCGGCGCGCGGATAGATCACGCCGTTGTTGCCCAGGATTCCCACGGGGTAGCCGTGGACGCTCGCCCAACCGCAGATGAGGGTGCTGCCGTAGCGGGCTTTGAACTCCTCGAAACGCGAGCCGTCAACCACCCGAGCGAAAATATCGCGCACGTCGACCGGTTGGCGCAGGTCGCGACTGACGATGCCGAGCAGTTCGTCGTTGTCGTAGACCGGCTCGTCGGCTTGCAGCGACGCGTCGGGCCCCTTCTTGCGCCAGTTGAGGTGCGAGACCACTTCACGACAGAGCCGAATGGCGTCCATTTCGTCTTCGGCGAAGTAGTCGCCCAGACCCGAGACTTCGGCGTGCAGTTGGGCGCCGCCCAGCGTTTCGTCGTCGGATTCTTCGCCCGTGGCCATCTTCACCAGCGGCGGTCCGGCGAGAAAGATCTTGGACTGATCCTTCACCACGATGTTGTAGTCCGAGAGCCCCGGTTGATAGGCCCCGCCCGCGGTCGACGAGCCAAAGACCACGCACACCGTGGGCACGCGCATCTTGGAGAGCTCGATGAGGTCATAAAAGAATCGACCGCTCTCGGCGAAGTGACCGGTTTGCATGCGGCCCCCGCCACCGGCGCCGACTCGCAGGTCGGCGCCGGCCGACTCGACGAAGCTGACGTAAGGAATCTGGTTGTCGCGCGCGATTTCGAGCGCGCGCATCCACTTCTTGGCCGAATAGGCAGTTAGCGCGCCGCCCAGGACCGAGGGGTCGTTGGCCATGATGAGACACTCGGTGCCCGCGATGACGCCGAGGCCCACGACCATGCCCCCGCCCATGGCGTACTCCGACTCGTACCCGGCGAGCGCGGAGATCTCCAGAAAGGCAGAGTCCGGGTCGAGCACGTTGGCGATGCGCTCGCGAACAGGCAATTTGTTGCGCGATCTCATCCGGGCCATGGCCTTTTCGCCGCCGCCGGCCTCGGCCTCGTCCAGCAATTCATCAATGACCGCCAGCTGTTCGAGCACGTCGTCCCGGTTCTTTTTGAACTGCTCTGAACCGGTGTCGAGTTTTGAGGCGAGGGGGGGCGCTAGCAACGTTCGCTTCATGAGCCGATACTAGTTACAGGTGCCGTCTGGGTTCTTCGACGATGCGCTCGATCGCGGCCACATTGCTAGGAGGGCCAAACCGCGGGCACCCTTAGGTTGTCATGGTAGACAGTCCGCGAAGTTCGTTGAGATCGGAGTCAACCGTGAGGGTTCGAGCAGTTATTGGCGTTGTGCTCTGTCTCGCCGGACTCGTGTGGATTTTCCAGGGAACGAACGTGTTGCACGGATCGGGCATGAGCGGTCACGGCGAGTGGACCGTCTTTGGCTTGGTACTCGTTGTCCTCGGTGTGGCGCTGCTGGCCTGGGCGTGGCGCCTGCGAGCGAAGAGAACGTCCTAAGCAGCACTCGTTGAGTGCCAGGCGTCATCCGTTTACGCTTCACGCCCCAGTCGAAATATTATTTGCTCAACAATCTCGTCGGGGCTCAGCGTGACGTCGATGCGCACACCGCCTTCATCGTCCTTAAGTTCCTCGAGCGTCGCGAACTGCGACGCGAGCAACGACGCGGGCACGCCGGCGGGCCGCGCAGACATCCTCTGGTTTAAGAGTTCCATCGATCCCACCAGCTGAACGAAGAGTGCGTCAGCCACGTAGTCGCGCAGCACATCGCGGTAGATCCGCTTGAGGGCCGAACAGGCAACGACCGAACTGCGGTCGCTGAGCTCAACGTCCTTCATGCGCTGACCCACCAAACGCAGCCACGGAAGTCGCTCCTCGTCGTCGAGAGGCTCGCCCGAGGACATCTTGGCGAGGCTCGCGGCGGTGTGCAGCAAGTCGGCGTCAATGTACTCAACCCTGAGTCGTAGGGCCAGTGCTGACGCAATCGTGCTCTTGCCCGAGCCCGACACTCCCATCACCACGGCGGATTGCATCTCGACAGCATTACGCATAGTTGACCGTCGAGACGGTGGGCGATGCTACGTGGTCCTCGGATTCGAGAAAGGTAGGGTGGAGGCGATGCGCGTCGCTCTCGGTTCCGATCACGCTGGCTACGATTTGAAGGCCCTGCTGGCCCTGACGCTGACCGGCTGGGGGCACGAGATCGTGGACCTGGGCACGACGGACGCGACGTCGTCGGTTGACTATCCCGATTTCGGCGAGGCCGTCGGGCGATGCGTCGCCGAGGGCCGGTGCGACGTGGGCGTGGCCGTGTGCGGATCGGGTATCGGCGTTTCCATCGCCACCAACAAGGTCCCCGGCGTGCGCGCCGCGCTGGTGCACGACGCGACGTCGGCTCGGCTCGCGCGAGAACACAACCACGCCAACGTGCTCTGTCTGGGCGCACGGCTCATCGGCGAATCAGTGGCCATCGACGCGCTCGAGGCATGGTTGGGCGCCACGCCGCAAGCTCGCCACCTCGGTCGTATTGAAAAGTTGCACGCGCTCGATGAGCGCTCTATAAAGGAAAGGCTTTACTAGCGTGAGTTCTTCACCATTTGATGCATGGATCACCAATGACGACGAGGTGTCGTCGCTGCTCGCTCAAGAGTGGGAGCGTCAGACCTCAACCATTCAGTTGATCGCGAGTGAGAACTTTGCGTCGCCCGCGGTGTTGGCCGCCACCGGGTCGGTGCTCACCAACAAGTACGCCGAGGGTTATCCCGGTCGGCGCTACTACGGGGGCAACCAGATCGTGGACGAAGTCGAAGATCTGGCCCGACGTCGCCTGACCGCCCTGTTTGGCGCCGATCACGCCAACGTGCAGCCGCACTGCGGCGCCAACGCCAACGTGGCCGTCTACCAGGCGCTGCTCGAAATGGGCGACACGATTCTGGCCATGCGCCTCGACCAGGGCGGCCACCTCACCCACGGCTCGCCGGTCTCGGTCACCTCGAAGTACTGGAACTTCGTCTCCTACGGCGTGACGCCGCGCTCGGACGATCCGGCGGCGCCCGGGGAGCACATTGACTTCGATAACGTGCGCGAGCTGGCCCTCAAGCACCGTCCCAAGCTGATCGTGGCCGGCGCGACCGCCTACGCCCGTCGAATCGATCCGGAACCCTTTCGCGAGATCGCCGATGAGGTGGGCGCCCTGTTGATGTTTGACTCGGCGCACGTGGCCGGACTTATCGCCGGTGGGTCGCACCCCAATCCCGTGCCGTACGCCGATGTCGTGACGTTCACCACGCACAAGACGTTGCGCGGTCCACGCGGCGGCGCGATACTGTGCCGCGAGGAGTACGCCAAGAAGGTGGATATGGCCGTCTTCCCCGGCCAGCAAGGTGGACCGCTCGAGCACTCCATTGCCGCCAAGGCAGTTTCGTTCAAGGAGGCGGCCCTCCCGAGTTTCTCCGTCTACACCGATCAGGTGGTCAAGAACTGCCAGGCCTTCGGCGTCGCGCTGGCGGCGCAGGGATTCCGCTTGGTATCCGGCGGCACCGACAACCACATGGCGGTGCTCGATCTGCGCGACTTCGACGCCGACCTCACGGGCAAGCAGGCCCAGGAAGTCCTCGATCGAGCGGGCATCACCACCAACCGCAACCAGATCCCCGACGACCCGCGCAGCCCGTTCATCACGTCCGGGTTGCGCGTTGGTTCGGCCGCCGAGACGACGGCCGGCATGAAGGAAGATGAGTTCGCGACCGTTGCCGCACTGATGGCTCGGGCCCTGCGCGAACGCTCAGATGACGCGGTGATTGCCCAGGTGCGCAGCGAAGTGGCAGTACTGTGTGACGCCTTCAACCCCTACGCCGGCTTTACGAAGTTGTAGATGAGCAACATTGCCTCCTACGTCGTGGTGCTGGTCGTGGGAGCGGTCGTCACGATGGTGGCCAATGTACCGGCGCGATTAATCTCGCAACGCGTAGGTTATTCGGCCCTGCCGGACGAGCGAAAGGTCCACGAGACCGTCACGCCCTACGGCGGCGGCGCCGCGATGCTGGTGGGCTTCTGCGTGGCCCTCTTGGTGGCCGTCGCCATATCGCCTCTTCGTGCAGTGATCACATCGTCTCACGAGATGATCGGCGTGCTGCTCGCCGCCGGCGTGATATTCGTCGTGGGCCTGCTCGACGACTTTCGCGAGATGAGCGCCCCGGCGAAAGTGGCGGGCCAAGTCCTCGCCGCGTCGGTGCTCTACTTCAGCGGCTGCACCATGTACCAGTTGAAGCTGCCCTTCGCGGGCTTCGTGGTGCTCGGCCCGTCGATCCTGCCGTTGATCACGGCGGCGTGGGTCATCGCCCTCACCAACGCCATCAACCTGATCGACGGCCTGGACGGCCTGGCCGGGGGAATCGTGGCCATCGCGTCGGGCACGCTGTGCATCTACGGGCTGCGCTTAGAGGACCTGGGATTGCTGCCCGTGACCAACGTCGGTCCGCTCATCGCGGCCTTGACGTGCGGCATTTGCTTGGGTTTCTTACGCGACAACTTTCACCCGGCCAAACTCTTCATGGGTGACGCCGGGGCGCTCATGCTGGGCCTGCTCATGAGTGCCTCGACCATGGTGATCGGGGGGCGCACCCCACCGGCCAGCGGCGTGACGTTCTTTTTCTTCGCGCCGCTGTTCATCCCGGTCTTCATCCTCGGGGTACCGCTTATCGACGCCGTGTGGGCGTTTGTGCGCCGCACCGTGTCGGGACAGGGTTTTCACACGCCGGACAAGAACCACATCCACCACCGTCTGATGCGCCTCGGTCACGGTCAGCGCCGCACCGTCATCATCCTGTGGCTGTGGACCGCGCTGCTCTGCGGCTTCGTGCTCTTTCCGCTCTTCGAACCTCGATTTAATGTCTTCATTCCCGTGGGCGTGGCCCTGCTCGTCATCGGCTTGTTCTTCTGGTCGAGTCCCTGGTGGATACGTCGTCGAGCGAGGCAGGAAACGTCAAAAACGGTGCCGCCGAGTCGGATCAGATGAGCGACCCTGACGCGCCGAAACCCGAAGAGTTTCACAATGAGCCGGTGTCGGATCTGCCGGGGGTGGCCGCCTTCGCGACGATGGGCCTCACCGTTGCGGCGACCGTCGGAGTTGGAGTATTACTGGGGATTTTGGCCGACAACGCCTGGGGCGCCGCGCCCCTGTGGTTAGTAATCGGACTAGTATTGGGAACGGTCGCCGCCGTGGTGAGCGTTAAGCAGCTCATCCGACGTTTCCTCTAGAAATCCTATAGTTCGTGCTCGAAAACCTCCCTACTAATGCACTGCCCCGACTCCTGCGTCGAACCACCTTGTCGGCCATCATTGTGGGTTTCGTGGCCTTTGTAATTGCCCTCTTTGTAGCCCCGCCGCTCTCGGCGCTGGGTCTGATCATCGGCGTTGGTCTCGCCATCGTGAACCTGCGTTTCCTTGACCGCCAGGCGGCGCGGGTTGAACTGCAGGGCGAACAGAGTTCCAAGGCCGTGCGCCGCCAATTGGGCGGCAAAACCATCGGTCGCCTGGCCGTGATGACCGCCGTCGTGCTGGTCGTCGTGTGGCTGGATGCCCCCCTGGGAATCGGTATTGTGGCAGGGCTTGTGCTTTATCAAATTGTCTTCGTCGCCAACGTCTTGCGAGTGGTGTCGAATCAGGGAGGAATTGAGTGAGGACGCTGTACGCCGCGAAGAGCCTGTCGGTGGGCGTGCACCCGACGGTGCATATTTTCGGCCTCGCCGTCGACACCGACATCGTCACTTCGACGCTGCTGGCAATGGCCTTTCTGCTCTTCCTGGGCTTTCGCATGCGGGCCAAGGTTACCGACGGCGTGCCGGGCAAGCTGCAGGTTGTCTGGGAGTTCATCGTCGATCAGGTGACCGAGCTGGCGACCTCGGCCATGGGCAACAAGGGCCGGCGCTACGTGCCCATCGGCGTGACGCTCTTCCTCTTCATCCTCATAAGCAACTGGATTGGTTTCCTGCCTTCGGCGATGCACCCTGGTTCCTCCGGAGAGATCCTGCCCGCGCCCACCGGCGACGTGAATTTGCCGCTCGCCATGGCGCTGCTCGTCATTGTCTGGGTCCACTTCGAATCGTTACGGGCCCGCGGTCTGCGCGGCTACGTACGCCACTACAGCCAGCCCTTCAAAGCGTTGCTGCCGATCAACGTCATCGAAGAGATCACCAAGCCCATCACGCTGACCTTCCGTCTCTTCGGCAACTTGTTCTCCGGCGGGCTCATGATCGCGGTCATGACCACGTTGCTGCCGATCTACGCCGTCCCATTGGGCGAGATCGTCTGGAAGCCCTTCGACCTCTTCATCGGAGCAATTCAGGCTTACATCTTCATGCTGCTCGCGATCCTGTACTTCAGTTTTGCCACCAGCCACGAAGAAGAACTCGAACCGGCCCTAGAAGTTTCTCACTAATCCCAAACCAGGAGGAATAAAAGATAATGGCAACTACCCAGACACTTGAGGGTGCAATCAGCATCGCCGGGGCGCTCGTCGGTGGCGGACTCGCCCTCGGCGGCGGCGCCATCGGTGCGGCAATCGGTGACGGTTTGGCTGGTAGCCAGACCATCGCGGCCATCGCGCGCCAGCCCGAAATTGAGAACAAGGCCCGTCAGTACTTCTTCCTGACGGTGGGATTGGTCGAAGCCATGTACTTCATCAACCTGCTGTTCATGGTTGTGTTCGTCTACGTCTTCTCCAAGCAGTAGTCCCGTGTTGCGGGGCCCGCGGGTCCGCAACAAGTGTTGTCCACTAGTGAAAGGTCGCCGCTCATGATCGCCGAGTCAATCTTCCTCCTGCCCAACGGCACGTTCGTCATTGAACTGATCGTGGTGGCGGTGATCTTGTTTCTCGTCACGAAGTACATTCTGCCGCCACTCAACAAGGCCATCGAGAGTCGCCAAGAGAAGATCCGCACAGCGCTCGAACTGGCCGAGCAGGCCCGGGCCGAGGCGGCCGCGGCCGATGAGGAGCGGTTAAAGGTGTTAGCGCAGGCCCGCGACCAGGGCCGCGAGATTGTCGCGGCCGCCCAGGCCACCGCCGACCAGGTCAAGGCGGAAGCGGCCGGACGCGGCCAGCTGGAATACGAGCGCATCGTGTCCTCGGCCAACGCCGAAGTGGAAACGGCGCGCCAACGCGCGGTCGACGAGGCGTCGGCGCGCATTGGCGAGATTGTCTTCGATCTGGTCGCGACCATCGTGGGGCGAGAAGTCGATCAGAGCGCACACGAGGAACTCATCCGCGAGGCCGTGGCGGCGCTCAACGCCGAGGCCCAAAAGGGAGCGAGCCTCTAATCATGCTGCCCAGGCTCGAAGGATATGCCGCGGCCCTGCTGGGCTCGCTCGACGCCGGCGCGCTCGCCACGGTGGCCGCGGAGCTGCGTTCCCTCGATCAAACCATCCTGGCGCAACCCGAACTTCGCGCGGTCCTCACCGACACCTCAATCGCGGGCCCGGCCCGCGGCGAGATACTTCGTGACCTGCTCACCGCCAAGGTGAGCGAGCAGACCCTTCGCGTGAGTGTGTACGCCGCGATCGTCGCACCGGCTCAAGAGGTGCCCCGCGCCATCGACGAGCTGGCCGCCGCGGCCCACGTCTTAGGCGAGACCGGCCAGTTTCCCCAGGCCAACCTCGGCCACATGGCCGCGCGCCGTCGCGTCAGCGGCTACGCGGACGAGTTGTTGGACCAGATCGAGACGGCCGACTTCGAGGTCATTGAAGAGGAGCTCTTTCGCTGGGCCCGCACCATTGACGCCAACCTGGATCTGCGCCGACTCTTGCTGGACCGTGACGCGGCGCTCGACGCGCGCCTCGGTACCGTTGAGCAACTGCTCGCCGGCAAGGTCAACGCGGTCACCCTGCTCCTCAGTCGCTACGTCATCGAGGGCGGACGTTCCCGTGACGTGGTGGGCACGCTCGACTTCCTGGTGGACTACGTCGCGCGCTCGCGTGACTGGCGAGTGGCCCGCGTCTTCACGGCGCGCGCGCTCGACGAGACGAGCCAAGCAGAGTTGGTCACGTCGCTCAAGACCCTGACCGGCAAGAACGTGGAGCTGCAGGTCGCCGAAGATCCCGACCTCCTGGGCGGGGTCCTCGTTGAAGTGGGCGACCTGCTCCTCGACGCCACCATCCGGGGTCGTCTGGGCGCGCTGCACGACGCCGTGGCGTCTAAGCGCCTGTACGAATCCGCATTGAATCGAAACGACTAAGGAAAAGGAAGCTGTGATGACAGAGCTCACCATTAGTGCCAGCGAGATTACCGACGCGCTGCGCAAGCACGTCACTGAGTTCGACCCGGCCGTCGGAGCCGAACAGGTAGGACGGGTGGTCGAGGTCGGCGACGGCATCGCGCGGGTCTCGGGTCTGCCCGGGGCCAAGGTGAACGAACTGCTGGAGTTCGAGGACGGCACGCTGGGCCTGGCGATGAACCTGGACGAAGAGACGATCGGCGCGGTGGTGCTCGGTTCGGTCGACAGCATCGAGGAAGAGCAGATCGTGCGCGCGACCGGGCGTATCCTTTCGATGCCAGTGGGTGACGCACTGCTCGGGCGCGTCGTGAACGCGCTCGGCGAACCCATCGACGGCAAGGGGCCACTCGTTAAGCCCAAGAGCCGGCGCATGGAAGTCCAGGCCCCCGGCATCATCGGGCGCCAACCGGTGAGCGAGCCCCTGCAGACGGGCATCAAGGCCATCGACGCGATGACCCCGATCGGTCGCGGGCAGCGCGAGCTGATCATTGGCGACCGCAAGACCGGCAAGACCACGGTGGTCGTCGACACGATCCTCAACCAGAAGGGCCAACACGTCAAGTGCATCTACGTGGCCATTGGTCAGAAGAACTCCTCGGTCGCTCAGACAGTGAAGACCCTCGACGACTTCGGCGCGATGGAGTACACCGTGGTGGTGGTCGCCTCGGCCGGTGACCCGGCTCCCTTTAAGTTCCTCGCGCCGTACGCCGGGTGCGCCATTGGCCAGGAGTGGATGGATGGCGGCGAGCACGCGCTGGTGGTGTACGACGACCTGTCCAAGCAGGCCG
>PLXU01000208.1 GCA_003151555.1 Acidimicrobiaceae bacterium
AAGAAGCACCGCATCGAAGATGCCGTGTCAACGACCAAGGCCGCGATTGAAGAGGGTGTCGTGCCCGGTGGTGGCGTGGCGTTGCTGCGCAGCCAGACCCGCATCCTCGAAGCCGCCGACAAGTTGAGCGGCGACGAAGCGACCGGTGCGCGCATGGTCGCCAAGGCCTGNNTCAAGGCGGGCGTCATCGACGCCGCCAAGGTGACCCGCTCGGCGCTGCAGAATGCCGCCTCGATCGCGGCGCTCTTCCTCACCACCGAGTGCGTCATTGTTGACAAGCCCGAAGAGAAGGCCCCGGCGATGCCCGGCGGCGGTATGGACGACTACTAAAGATTCGTTACACATCGTCAAAGAGGGCGGGGACTTGGTCCCCGCCCTCTTTGCGTGGGCGCCAGAGTTGGTAGAAGACCCACGTGTAAAATCCCATAGTGCGAAACAAACTCAGCCTGGCGCTGGCGGTCACGTTGATGATGGCTCTGGGCGCGACTGGCGTGAGCGGCGCGTCGAACGCGTCGAAGGTGGTGGTGACCCACGCGACCGTGACCACCGCGAAGAAGGGCCACTCGTCGGCGATTTCGTTTGAGCTGTCCAATAACACGTCAGCGAAGATTTGGCTCACCTTCGTATCGAGCCCGCTCTCGCCTTGGGAGATGATTGACTACGACAAGAACATGACCGTGAAGTCGTCGCAGATGATCGCCGAATCCTCCATCAAGGTCCTCGCGGGTCACTCTTTGACCTTGAGCTTTCGCGGTCAGGGAGCCATGCTGGGCTCAATTTCTCAGAATTTCAAAGCGGGCTCGACCGTTCCGCTCACGCTTGGCTGGCATTCCAAAGCCCATCCCCTCACCACGCTGGTGACGTTTTCGGCGTTGGTGGTGAAACCGGCCAAGAAGATCTACTTCGGAACGATGAGCGCCGGCTCCTTGAAGGGAATGTAGAGGGGCGTGTTGCGAGGGGTGCCGGCTCACGCCGCACTTCTCGATTCATGACCACCCGGGGAGCGGCCGTGGTCCATCGACGTCGTCGTGCGACAGCCCTTAGTCTGGTGCCATGAGCACACCGGAACCCCTGGGACCATCTCGCGGACTGAACGTCCTGCACCTGTTCTGTCACGCCGACGCCGAGGTCGATGAGGGCGCCGTTCGCAAGGTGGTCGAAGAGTCACGGTCGGCCGATCTGCAGGTGGTGACCGCCGCCATCATGGGGGCCAAGGCCGATATCTGTTTCATGGTCCTGGGGATCAACCTGTGGGACCTGCGCACTTTCCAGTCGAAAATCCAAGCGGCCGGTTTGCTGGTATCGGAGAGTTACGTCTCGGTGACCGAGGTGAGCGAATACGCCGCCGGCACGCCGGAAAAGATTCTCCACGATCGCCTCTGGCCGGTGCTGCCGCCCGAGGGCATGCGGGCCTTCTGTTTTTACCCGATGTCCAAACGGCGCGGAGAGAAGAACAATTGGTACGCGCTCGACTACGACGAGCGCCTGGCGCTCATGCGCCAGCACGGAACGTCAGGGCGCAACTTCAAGGGCCGCATCCTCCAGGTCGTCACCGGTTCGACGGGACTGGACGACTGGGAGTGGGGCGTCACGCTCTTTGGCGTGCACGTCGATGACCTCAAGGACTGCGTCTACACGATGCGCTTCGACGAAGCCTCTACGCTCTACGGCGAATTTGGCACTTTTTACACGGGCCTCGTAGGCAGCGTTGACGAAGTCCTCGGCGCCGCCCTGGCGTAGTCATCGTTGGTAGCGTCGAAGCGTGAGTGAAGCTATCTCGGAAAGGACGTTGCTGCGCTGGGCCGAATCGTTGGCCGGCGTCGCGCGCACCGGCATTGGCTTCACCGACAGTCAATTTGAACGCGAACGCTACGAAGAGGTGCTCAAGATCGCGGGTGACATCAAGGCCGCCGCCGAGCTGGGCGATGGGGCCAGTGACGGCGACGGGCACGTCAGCGAATGGATGAAGGATGTCGGCCGTGGCGTGCCCGGATACGTGACGCCCAAGGTGGCCGTCGGCGCGGCCGTCACGAACGACGACGGCGAACTGCTCCTGATTCAGCGAGCGGACTCGGGCATCTGGCTTTATCCCACGGGTTGGTGCGACGTGGGATACTCGGCGCCCGAAGTAGTGGTCAAAGAGGTCCTCGAAGAGACTGGCTACGACGTTGAACCGGTACGGCTCATCGGCGTGCTCGACGGCATGCGCCTGGGCGCGTCGCGCGTGCCGCTGTACTCGCTACTCTTCTTCTGTCGAGTCGTCGGCGGGTCGATGAAGATTCATCCCTTGGAGTGCATCGACGCCGGATGGTTCCGACGCGACAACCTTCCTTCGCCGACGCTCGGGGCGGAGCGTTGGGCCGACCCCATCTTCGCGGCAATCGAAGGTGAGCATCGCGACGTCTTCTACGACGATCTTCGTCGTCCCGTGTGGAGGGGTGAGTGATGGGCATCACGGTGGAGGTGGCGCACCACGCCACCGAGGAACTGCGACAGAGTCTGAACAACTTGTTGCCGCAACTCTCTTCCTCGGCGCCCCAGCTCGAGATCACCGACCTCGAAGCGATCATCGGATCCCCGGCGGTAACGCTGTTCGTGGCGTTCGACGGGACCGCTGTGGTGGGATCGCTCACGCTGGTGATATTTCCCATTCCCACCGGGTTGCGGGCCTGGATTGAAGACGTCGTGGTTGACGAGAAGGCGAGGCGACGGGGTGTCGGCGCGGCGTTGAGCAGGGCCGCTCTAGACGAGGCTCAACTGCGGGGCGTTCGTACGATCGATTTGACGAGTCGGCCTTCGCGCGAATCGGCGCATCAGCTGTATTTGGAACTTGGTTTTGCAACGCGCGATACCAACGTGTACAGGATTCAGTTGGAATAACTGGCCGGGTGTGATGACATGCTGACGCTATGCGACGCACTTCACTCTTCCTGGCGATGACTGTTGTCCTCGTCGCGTGGTGTTCAGTTTCGATAGGCAGCTCTCCTGCTAATGCGGCAGCTGCGGCATCGTGCACGACGGTTTCGGTACGAATTGCTGACTACAACACCGTCGTCGGCGCTGGGAGCGTCAATGACCTCTTCTGGATCAAGAACGTGAGTCGTCAAGCGTGCACGCTACGTGGGTACGTCCGAGTTGCCTATGTGGGTGTGTACGGCATTGGAACTCCTTACAAAAATCACCACAGGCTGACGATTCGTGAGGTGCACTCGTACGGGCGCAACGGCAATGACATCGGGGGCCTCAAGAAGGGGCTTCCGATTCCAAGAGTGACGGTTCAACCAGACGGGGGTTTGGCATCGTTCTGGCTTGCCGGCACCGATGAACCAGTTGGGAATCCGCCGGGTCGGTGCATCGTCTCCTACAAGATGTTGGTCTGGCTCCCAGGTTCGTCGACTTCGATTACCGTCCAGCCACTTCGCGCCAACGGCTTCTATTGGTGCGGGGGCTTCGCGGCACATCCCATCCTCCCGGGAAAATCGGGATCGGATCCTCCGAGGCCTCTCAGTTACTACTTCGGTACTCCGGGCTAGCTTTCTTCGCCCAGCGGAGGAATCACTTCTACGAAAGTGTGGTAGACGAATGTGTATTGATTGCCCGTTGGCGGCTACGACCCGAGTATTTTTGCAGCTATATATTTGATGCCGCGAGGAGCCGCCCGCCTGACACTCCCGCCCTTTTCATTTCGAGCGTTCTTGACCACAGTCGTCTTATCATTCCAAGGCTGAATTACGTCCCGAAAATCGAACGCGAGGGTGAGTGATTACCTGTGGATAAGACGGAACGTGCTGATTTCGGCTTTCGCTGCAAGGAGGTTGCTTTGGTGAGTGAAGATGTTGTAAAGCGTCGTTCCGTCGAGCACGACGAAACTGCCGATTATGCCCACGCACTGCCCGGAGGGATTGCAGCCGGGAACGAATGCTGTGGCCGCCATGAGACCGTGCCATTTGATGATCCGCCCGCCGTGGGAAGTTGGCAAATAGCTTCTAAGAAATGGTTGCTGGCGATGGTCGGGGACGCGGTTGGTGAGTGATTCGATGGAGACATCGACCGTGGGTGGCCCACTCCCGCCGCTCACGTACGTCGTACTCGTTTTGACACCGACCCCGAATTGGGGCTGCTTTGTGCCCGAATCGATATAGACCGTGGTAACGGGCACGTGGGGGAACGACGCGGCAAACCGATGGGCGGGTGCGCCGTGCGCCGTCGCTCGCGGCATCGCGACCATGACCAAAGAGTTAGCACACGACGAGAGCGCGATCCCGCTGAGCAGGATCAACGCCGGTACGGCAATGCGCGCGACAGGTTTCATTAGTCGAAAGTTACCGCTGAAACCTTGGCACGCCAAAGTCGAATGAGAATCGCCGACCAACTACGGGCACGATTCGTCCGCGGGTGCGAGCACGCTGGCCTTCTGGACTCGATCGGTGAGACCACGGCGTGGTTTTACGGGCAGTACCTTCCCACGGCGGAGTATCAAATTGTCACGGG
>PLXU01000003.1 GCA_003151555.1 Acidimicrobiaceae bacterium
CACCGTGATCAACTTTGGTGAAGCCAATGGTTCCGATAAGGTCCAAAAGTTCGCCGAGGAGACGCTTGTCGATCTCCGCTCGGGCGAAGGACTTGGGGAGCACACCCTTGAGCTGGGGATTTTCGGCTTCGACCAAGTCCATGGCGTGGTCGATCAGAACCCCGATCTCGGGTTGTTTGGCCCGGTCTTGCAGGTAGCCCCAGCGGGCCTCGGTGTGAACCCAGAAGACATTGTCGGCGGCATACTCGTTGCGGTCTTCGACAATGTCGGCGCGTCTTTCGGCGCTCTTTACGTAGTAGTCCTCGTTGGCCGGGTCAGCGGTCGCCGACTCGAGCCAGACACGCCGCTCCTCGAAGGCGTCGGAAATGTACTTGAGAAACACGAGTCCCAAGACGACGTGCTTGTACTCGCCGGCCTCAAGATTGCCACGCATTTTGTCTGCGGCGTCCCAGAGTGTCTGCTCCAGAGTCTTGGTTGTAGTCGATTTTTTGTTCGTTGTTTTGGCCATTTCTAACCTTCTCACCTACCATCTTGGCTGAGCGCAATGAATGGGGCTGAAATGATCGAATCGCAGCGTATAGCGGGCTTCTGCCAATAGAGTTTCGATCACTGCGTCATCCGTGTCACGAGCTGTATGGGGGATTCTCGTTAAACCTCTTCGCAGCGAGCGTATCCAGTTTTCGGAGCGTCCAATGTGTGACTTCTCGTGAATCGTGATGGACCTTTGGGGCCACTTTCAATCTGCGGTGATTTACTCCCGTCATCGTTGGCACTTCAAAAACAGGCACGTGATCAGATGAGTCCGAGATTCGCTCGCGTCACTTCCTTTACCAAGGATTCGACCCGGTGAGTCCCTTCAATGCTGCACTCGCGAGAATGTCCACCTTGTCCGCCAAGTTACCCAGCCAAGCTGCCCAGTCTCGAACGGTGCGAAGAGTGAGGCTTCCGTCGGCAGCGTCTAAAACGCCTCGATGAACGATTGATCCGCGACGCCTTACGAGTTGATCCACGTAGGCCTTTGAATTGGGGGCCGAAATCCCTTTCCAACTGCAATAATCGAGGAGTCGTGAGTCAAATACTGTCTCAAAGGCGACGTTCACGTTCTTCGAGTTCGCTGTGTTGAGTCCCCATGTCCCAACGTCGCCCACGCTGATGCTCTTCACGGCTTTTTCGACTTGCCGCTTCCACGAATCACCCGCCAAATCCCAGGGCGATTTTTCGACTCGTTTCGCTATCAGTTTTCTCAATTCTAAGGAAATGTATTTCTGATCGGACTGTAGAAACGGGATCGACTCAAGAAGCAGGTCTTCGACATATACCTCCCAGGCGGTATATGTAAGCACTGTGCAAGCGTTAAGGAGTGGTCTTGTATCACCCGGCGGCCTTCCACTGCCAGGGTTTCGAATCGTGGGGTGGAAACTCACCAGAATGGCCACATCGTCCAGCAAACGCTGACACGTTACTCGCGCAGTAGATGGCATACGCTCCGAACTGTAGTTCACCCGAATCGTGGTGACTGAACTTCACTTCGGCTGACACGCGAGGTCGCTCACCTTGAAGACGTATAGAAGAGTTACGTAGTGAGTGAGTTTCAACCTTTCAAGTAGCCCGCCCTGACCGGGCGTCGGGCGCGCAGCGCCCGGCAGCCCGAAGGTCTTAAAGGTTCGATCCGAAAATCCACCCACGTCTCTCAACGTCCAGGTTTCACATATTTCCGAGTTGAAGCCCAATTGCTGTCTCCAAACGGCCTCTGAAAAGTGCTTCTTAAGTAGAGGACGAAAACTTCGCCCTCCAAAAGGAGAAGCAATGCGTTTACCAATTGACACGGTGGCCGTTCAGTTCATGTCGGCCGGTCCCGCTGAGGCGGTACTGGACTTCGAGACACGGGCGCCGAAACTGGACGCCAACGGGCAGCCGATCTACAGCGTGCATCTGTTCGCGATCTCGCCGGACAGTTACGACACGCTAACGGTCAAGGTGGCCGGCGAGCCCAAGGGCGTTGGCAACTTCACCCCAGTGAAGGTGACCAACCTCATCGCGTCGACCTGGGACATCGGGGGCAACCACGGCGTCTCGTTCAAGGCCGACAAGATCGAGTTGGCGAAGGCTCTGACCAACTAATGGCGAGGCTCCTAATCGGCTTGGCGATCGTGACATTGGGACTCTGGGCTCTTAACTGGGCGCTACTGCACTACGGAGTCGTCCTTCTTGTCAGCGCTGGACTTTGTGCCTGGTACTTCCTTAGTCCCACGCGCCATGGTTAGGGCCCCGTCGAACTCATCGAGCCGCTTCCCCTGGATGGCTTCGGCCGTCTGGGGGTGGCGCCTCGAGGCATCACTGGGCATCGTCGCTCTGATCCTCATGAAGGTTGTAACGGTCCTCGGCGGGTTCGGCGTCATCGTCGCCAGCGGTCTGCTTGTCCTTACGAGCTGGCAAGTTCCAGCACTTCGTAATGACACGGCGCGCGCGTTAAAGGAGGCGAGCGATCGCCGACGAGTCATGAATGCCTTATGGCGCTGTCAGATCGTTGGACGATATGGATATGCCCCTCGCATCGAAAGGACGGCTAATACGTCCATTGGGCGACGCTATTTACTTGCTATCCCCACTGGACTTCACATTGCCGAACTCGAGTCGCGTGCCGGTGAGTTGTCCGCAGAACTACGGGCTCGCGAGATTCGTTTCGTAGCCCTTCCCCAGAGTGCGGGCTTTGTCGAACTTGTCGTGGTACGCAAGGAGTCCTTCGGTCGCGAGCCAATCCCGTCGCCTCTGTGCCAAGGATGGCGATTCTCGTTGTGGAGTTCAATTCCCCTCGGCGTGCTCGAAGATGGGCGTACACTCTCCATGCAACTCGCTGAGCACAACTTGCTCGTTGGTGGAGAGCCCGGATCGGGTAAGTCCGTGATCCTGTCCTCAATCGTTGCCGCCGCCGCGCTCGATCCTTCGACGACGCTCACGCTCTTTGACGGAAAGCAGGTGGAGCTCTCGGTATGGAAAGACGTCGCGGATGAGTTTGTCGGCCCGGATCTTGAGCACGCCGCCATGGTTCTTGAGCGGCTCCAGCAAACGATGGATTTTCGCTACCAAGTGTTGCTCGCTCTGGGACGTCGGAAGTTTGAACCAGACGACCCCGAAGGACTGCACGTCGTTGTCTTGGACGAACTGGCTTTCTACCTGAGGGGAGGGAAGAAGGAGACGCGCGACCGATTCGCCGAGTCCCTGCGTGACCTCGTCTCACGGGGCCGAGCCGCCGGCATCATCGTCATCGCCGCTACTCAGAAGCCCAGCCACGAAGTCGTCCCGACGTGGATCCGTGACCTCTTCAGCTACCGAATTGCGATGCGCTGCACTTCGTCGGACGCCTCCGACACGATTCTGGGCCAAGGGTGGGCGACTCGGGGCTGCTCTGCGGCGTCGATCGATCCTTCAATGCGGGGCGTTGGTTACGTGCTCGCGGAGGGAGGGCTCCCAATGTTGTTTAAGGCGCACTACCTCGCTGATCTCGAATTGGTCGAGTTGGCGGCGGAATCCATGTCGATTAGGGGTGGGCAATAATGGACGCAAGCTATCGGACGCTCTTGCGTCAAATTGAGCTCGCCGGATCGTGTACTCATCCGGTCCGTCTTCTTGGAGAGATGGTCAACCTCGCCACAGGCGAGGTCGGGACCAAGGCGTTGAGCGTTTCGTGCAAGGATCGACGAGAACAGATCTGTCCGGCCTGCTCGTATCTCTACAAGGCTGATGCATGGATCCTGGTTTCGGCCGGCTTGATCGGCGGCAAAGGTGTGCCGGACTCGGTCTTCGACCACCCTCGGATTTTTGCGACCTTGACGGCGCCTTCTTTCGGATCGGTTCATGTTCGACGAAGTGACGGTACTTGCCGCGCAAATTCCGGGAGTCGATGTCTGCACGGCGTCGAGAGACGCTGCCTATTGCGCCACGATGAGGGGAGTCCAGTGCTCGGCGTGCCCCTTTGCACGTCGTGCTTCGATTACGAGGGTGCCGTCACGTGGAATGCGCAGGCGTCACGACTTTGGAATCGGTCCGTTGAGCAGATGCGTTATGACCTCGCGGCGTACCGGGGAATATCCGTGCCCCAACTCCGACGAGAAACCCGGATCAGCTATCTCAAGGTCGCCGAGTACCAGCGTCGAGGGTTAGTTCACTTCCACGTCGTACTTCGTCTCGACGGTCCTGGCGACGCCTTCGCGCCGCCACCGTCGTGGATGGACGTGAATTTGCTTCACGCCACGTTGACCGGCGTGATTGTGCACTTCGAGCTGGTGGGTCTCGACCGAGAAAACGTCCGCTGGGGCAGTCAGTTCGACGTAAAGAAGCTCGCGGTGGATGATCGAGGCGACCTGCGAGTCGCCTCGTACATCGCGAAATACGCCACAAAATCCACGGGCGACGCGCTCGCCCTTGCCAGGAGGTTTCATTCTCGTCGAGAGATCGAACTCCAAAGCCTCGACCCTCACCTGAAGCGCATGGCGACGACGGCCTGGGATCTGTCGAGGCGCCCCGAGCTCGAACGGCTCCATTTGCGCCATCACGCCCACGCCTTTGGATTTACGGGTCAACTCATCACGAAATCACGTTATTTTTCGACGACCTTCAAGGATCTCCGTGGGAACCGACGAGAGCACATGGCGCAGTTCAACGAGTCAGATCCGGTGGCGGGAACCTTCTCGTACGACGGCCGGGGCTATGACGATCCGAGGGCCAGCGAAGTGGCGGAGCTACTTCACCAAGCACGCACCGAGGTTCGAAAGGTGGCGCGAGATCAACGTGTGATGTCCCGTGGGATATCCCAAGGAGAGACGCGGTGAGCGCCCGGATCCCTTCTCGCGACTGGCTTTTGGGATCACTCGGGAGCATTGAGGTGAGTTCATCCGGGCTAACTGGCCCCATGAATAACTATCCAGACCTTATTCACCAACTCGTTGTCGAGCTCGGCGTTCTTTCGAGGACGTCGCGAGGGCGAACCCTGCTTTCTCGTATCCAGACTGCTGGTCTCGATACCCGAGGGTGCGCGACGGCGCTCGAGTTCGCTCAAGATCTGGAGTGGAATCCGAGGACCGAGCCAAGTCCGGAGATGGCCCTCGATCAGCTCGTTGTGCTCTCGAGCGGTGACCGTGAAGTTGCGCTCGTTCTGCTGGTTGCGCTTCGCCGGGCAATTCGAGAAATGATCTTTTCGATCGGTCGCCAGAGTTCGGATCTGGACATCGGGTCGATTGTCCTCGTTGAATTGTTGTCCGTCATCGCGATCTCCGACGGTGACAAATCGGTGGGTCAATTACTTGATCGGACGTATCGCGCGACACAGCGACTGGTCCGCCGTCGGGACCGCGAAGTACTTCGAGAGGTCCCTTGGGAGGTTGGTCTCGACGCGGAGGAGATCGTAACGCTTCCTGAACTGTTCACGTGCGAACTCCTCGAAGAAGTGTTTCGCGAAGGACTAATTGGCCAGTCTGACATCGAACTCATTCGTCAGACGAGAATCGATGGAGAGGAGTTGGCCGATGCTGCGGCTCGATTGAACGAGGCCTATAAGACGGTTCAGCGCCGTCGCCACCGAGCGGAGTCCATCATTCTCCAGTACCTCCTAGCCGCAGAGGAGTCGTGATGTACTGGCTATCCCACCAGCCGTGCCTGGAGTTCCTTGATGGCCGCGGGCCAGAGCGCGCGCTCCGCGTCCCGCCAGAAACGCTCCATCAAGCCTTCGTCATCTCGTACTTCGCAGATATCCACGAGGTCGCGCCAGAGGGGCATCTCGGTCGGGGCGAGCAGCATGGCTTGGTTTATTGCCCATTGGGCGCCATCGAGGTCGCCGGCCAAGACGAGGTCGGCTTGGAGCTGGTGGGCGACGCTCGTGACGGCTTCAATGATGGTTGTGACGTACTTCTGATTGACGGCCCACTCGAAGAAGGTGCTCGACTCGCCCTCGAAGGGGACGCCACGAACCAACTGCAGAGCGTTTCTCCGGAGTTCGATTGCCAGTTCCTTGGCCGAGACAGTGGCCTTCGTGGCGAAGGTGCGAAAATCTCGCCAATCCAAGCTCGTGTTGATCAGTTCGTAGCCAGGACGACCATTCGTCTCTGGCAGGTACTGCGCCCCTACCGTTTGGCGCGCTCGAGAAACGTAGTTGAGGAACGTCTTCTGCGCCACCGAGGCGACTTTCATCGAATCGGGCCAGAGAGCCGTTTGAATTTCGTCGGCCGACTGCGGTCGATCGTCATGGACCGCGAGGTAGGCGAGGATCGAACGAATTGGATCAGATGCCCCTTTGGTCGACGGTTCGATTTGGAGAGGTCCGAGCACGTTGACACGAAGTCCGGGGTCACGATCGGCCGTCGGACGTGTCGTCATAACTGGGTTAATGGAAGTCGAAGGAGTCGGCGACGGTGTCGGCGCTGGTGGGGCAGCGTACGCCGGCCGGCCGGGCGGGGGATAGAAGACCGGGAGGTACTGCACTCTCTTTCGACCGCGCCGTCGAACTTTCCAAAGGATCGCGCCAAAGAAGATCAGCGAGATAACCGACAGGATCTCATTCAGCGGCGAGGACGAAACTGGAATCGTTTGCGCTTGCCGAGGTGGACTCTTGGTTGTCGCCGTCAAGTGGCGTGGAAAAGAGACCTTGAACGTGGTCGGTCCAGCCACGTGGACGGGAATCAGCGCCTGACCGACGAAGCCTTGGTATTCCATTCCTTCCGTAGTCGCGGGACCGATCGAAAGCGTCCCAGATCTTGTGTTACTGGGCACCACGAACCAGTACGTGGCGTCAATGAGACCATCGTCGTTCATGGCGGGATTGTTCGCATGATTAATTGGGTTGGACCGTGTCGACTCATAACGTCGGCCGGCAGCGGTCTTGAAAGTGACGGCCGACGGTGCCAAAGGAGTCATGGTCGAGAAGAAGTGCCCCCAATTTGCTTGACCGTAAGAGAGTTGCTCCGGGCCCGAGGCAGCGCTGAACGTGAGATAGATCTCGCCTTTGGGAGCAGTCGTCCATACGCCATCAAAGTGGGCGGTAGAAAGTTTGGCGCTCTGGATCAAGAGAATCGAAGGCAGGGAAACCCCGTCGGTCGGATTCGTGATTCGGACAATGAATTCCCGACTGATTTGATCGATGGCGGACCGTTGGGTTGTAGCCGCGTCCGCTGGAGGGTTCAGTGTCATCCAAAATCCTGTCGCCAACACGAAACAGGTACACCCAATGCGAAAGGACGCGCGTCGTGGCAATGAGTCAATCACCATTGGAAGACAACTTCGACTTCGAAGGATCCGTCATCGAAGGAATCTCTCGTCATCGAGCTGTCACTCCGGCGAAGCTTCTTCTGACGATCACTGAGGCAAGCCAGGTCTTGGCCATTAGTCGCTCCAAACTTTACGATCTTCTCAATTCAGGTCATCTGCCCTCAGTACACATCGGTCGGTCTAGACGAGTTCGGTTGAAAGATATTGAAGAGTTCGTCAGGGACGGCGGTCATGAATATTGACCAGCTAGCAAGAGCAATAAGTTACGGAGGGTGGACATCGTGCTAGAGAAGACGCCATCCGATCCGGGCCTGTCTCTGCTACTAACCGTTGAAGAGGCGGCTGAGATGCTTCGAATCGGCAGAACGAGGACCTACGAGTTAGTCATGAGCGGGCGCATAACGAGCGTGAAGATTGGACGCAGTCGACTCGTGGTACGGGCGAGTCTTCAAGAATTCGTAGAGCGGCTCGTAATGGAGAAACCCTCTCAATGAGATTTAGAGAGCTCGACGCGTACGAACGTCGGCTCCCCGACACTCGTAAAGCAGAGGTTGCCCTGCTCTTACACTCGGTGGGTGCGTAGCGTTAGGCCCTTGTGCATGAACGCGCACTCACACTCGGCGGTCCCTTATCGCTTGATCTTGCCGTCGCGAGAGAATTGGACGATGCGAGGCGATTCGTGCGATCACGAAACTTGTTTGCGATCTCTACAACCGATTGTCGTCATCAGTCTGAGTTGAAACGTTGGCCGTTAGCCGTTGCATCTCTGCTTTTAGATCAACCTTGATCCAGGCGAGTAGCGCTTCGTGCGCTGCGCCGATTTCATTCGCAAGTACGCGAAGCCCCTCTGATCCTCCTGGTGATCTGTCCTCGCGTGGCCCCTTACGTGCTTTTTGCGAGGTGAAGTCGAGAGCCTTGAATGGCGCGTTCAGCTCGCCAGTTGCAAGCCAGTAGCCATGCACTGCCGCATTGCGGCGAGTCTGTAACTCCTTCGCCGTCGGAACCCAACTCGCCCACCAAGTACCAAGCTCCGCCGGAACTCCATCCCGCGCCAGGAGCAACGCGATCTGCTCCCACTGGATGCCGACGGCGACACCGGCGGTGAGGATCCGGCCGACTTCGACATTGAGATTCCCGGCCGCACCCCATAGCGTCACTGCCGTGGTCGCCTCGATGTGGCCCCAATTCAGTACGACCCTTCCCAAGTGGAACGGGATCTGTTCCCATTCCCGCTGGACGGGCTTACTCGCTTTTCTGACGACCATTTACCCCCTCTTGCTAGCGAACGTGCCACTGAATCGCTCGTCGACCGCCGCAAGCCGTTGTTGGCAGGGCGTCTCGCTTTTTCATCGCAACTCTATGCGAGTGTTCAAGTTCCGTCTCCGACACCAACAATCTCCGAGGGCGTACGATTACGGGGTCGTTCAACAGAGAGCTTCTAATGATCACTGCGGATATCGCATACGCCCTTGGCTTTGCCACCGTCCCCGTAATCGTTGGAGTGCTGGCGACAATCTGGTACGCCCGCCACGGCTGGCCGCGAAGCTCAATCACGGTAGGGCTGGTGCCCGTACCGGACGCAGCGTGGCGCAAGCGGGTGCGCTTGGCGGTCGCGGCTCTGCTCGGCCTTTTCGCCATCGGGCTGGCCGGAGACCTCGCCATCAACGGTGCAGGAACCACGTCACCCTCGACGGCGACCACGCCGATGGGTGCCTGGGCGTCGAAGTACATGACGCCATACGTCAAGCCCATCGTCGCCGACCTGAGCGCCGTAAAGATGGCGGCATCATCATTGGTCGGAATGAACAACGCGTGCTCTGCTGGCGTTGCCGATACCAAGCGCGCCGTCCAGGACCCGGCGCTAAACGCGCAATTCCAAACCCTCTACTTCGCATGGCTCGTGGACGTGTCCGAGTGGTTCACGTACTGCCAGGCGGCATCATCAAGCCAGGCCCAGTCTCAATCCACCGTCGGCAAAGCCGACTGGGCGGAGGCGTCGTCCTTGGCGTCAAAAATCGACAAACTTCGCGCGAAGATCCTCGCTTACGGCTACACGCTGAACTAAAGCGGGTAGTGCGCGCGCTCCCCGTCAGTCCGGCGCCACCACTTCCGCCGCGGTGTTGCCTCAACTACTTCGACGGTGCGCGACTGACGTGATGCCGCTACGGCTTCGAACTCACGGCGCACTATTCATTGCAAATCAAGCGCTTCTTTGGTTAGTGAAGGAGTCTCGCTTTGTGTGCAACAAACTCGTCTTCCGAAATGACTCCAGAATCTCGAAGTTCGGCTAACTTTTTGATTTCATCCGCAACCGATTGTGGTTTTTTGTCAGTACCTTGACGCGGTGATGACAACCCGTCACCATGAGTTGGGATAAGCCCCATCATGATCTCCGCAAACTCTGCCGCCTTGGCTCGAGATAGCGGTCCAACAGCACGAAAACTGAGCGCCCCTCCGGCACTTGTAATGGTGACTCTTCCTCCAGTAAAAATCGAGCGAAGGACATTGACGTCCTGAATCCGCGATAGTTGCACACTCTTTTCAGATTTGCTCAAGATTCCGCTTGTCACGATGAGTCTTTGGTTCGTGATAATGAAACGGTGCCGTTCCCTCCAGATTGTCCAAAGGCCCAGAGTCATTGCGTACAAAGGCCAAGTCCAATACGCGGAAGGTAGTTCCACGAAAACGATCTTCTCCCCGGCATTCAGCTTCAGAATTTGTGAAGTGTTCACTTGTTCGGACGCGGGTATTGTCAATTTCGCAAAATTCTTGATTTCTTCTTCTGTCATTTACGATTCCCCGCTCTTTGTGAAGACCATATACCTTTGCGGTTTCAATGATCGATGTTCGTAAAAGCAACTTGAAAACTCATGCCGACTCACGACATTTCCTAATTACCCAGTCCAAGAGATTTGACTTCAGCCCTCCGACACCGAGTGTGGTGGCGTAACTTTGTCGAAGGAGCAGGACAACGAGATAACGGCGAGTCAAAGGGGCAGTATGAGCGACAAGGCGACGAACAAAAAGCCGATTTACAGGAGGCGTTGGTTCGTTATCCCTCTTGGTGTCGTCGTCGTCCTTTTTATCATCGGTGCGGTTTTTCCAAATAAATCAACGCCGCCAACGACAACAACGATTCACGCGCTGAGCGCAAGCGCACGTTTCAGAGCGATAGCCGGCAAGGCGTTGCCTGGTTTGCCCTCAAACAACTGGCCCGTGTTCACTTATGTGAGCGAGCCGCCCGAGGTGACGGGCGCCTCCGCGGAACAATACACAAGTTCCAAAAACCGAGGGCTTGGGTTCGGAGGCACACGTTCTCCGGCGTTCGTGGTGTACATCTTTAATTTTCCTAACGCAGACGCGGAAGCCAAGTTCTACGAAGATTCGAACAACGTCTTGGATAACATCATTGGCGACGGGTCTGGGATAGCCGCGGCTCCGGGCAATACAGGAATTGCTGGAAAGAACAGAGGTTTCAGTTTCACCGAGTGTGGTGGTTCATCTTTAGTCGAGCCGGGCAATAAGTGCTCTGGTAGTGCCAGCAAGCCTGTTTTTGCTGGCGTCATGACGCTCATTGAGCGCGGCTCGACAATTGCCGTAATCGTCGATTCCGGGTTGTTGGTCGAGAACGCCAAGGTTGCCCAGAGTGTGGTTACGCTCCTCGCTTCAGTTGGGTTCAATTAGAGAATCGCCGGCAGATAGTGGGATCCTCCCGGTAGTTCGGCTACCCGCCGGGGTCTCTCACCTCTTCCTCACGGCCCTACTTGTTCCAAAGCACTGAGCCGATTGCCTCTGCCGCTGCTGATCGGTCGGGTGCCAAAATGTGACCGTACACGTCTGAGGTCATGCGAATCGAAGAGTGGCCGAGAACCTCGCTGACGACTTGAAGTTTGACACCTTGTGCCAACATAAGGCTCGCGGCAGAGTGGCGGAGCTCATGTACGTGCCAATTGCCTAGACCCGCCTTGGAGCAAATTCCCTTAAATTCCCGAAGTAGGTTTCTCGGGTCGATGGGTACACCAGTCATCGTTGTAAAGATGAAGTCAGTATTTACCCATTGGGGCCCCAAAAGTATCTTCTGCTTCCGCTGTTGTTGGCGGTGTTTTCTGAGAAGATCGAGCATCGGTTCGACCAAGTTGATTGCTCTGCGACTGGTCGCGGTCTTGGTATCCGCGGTAGAAAGTCCGGATTTGTCGCGACGCAATTGACGTCTGATTCGAAGAACTCCTCCGTCCTCGTCCAAGTCCTCCCACNNGGGGATGGCCTTGAAGGGTGTCCAGGAAAGTCCTCGCCTGTTCTGGCGTCAGCGTTCGACCTTCGACACGCCTCATCTTTGGCGACCGAGTGAGCTTCGCTACATTGCGCGTCACATGGCCCCAGCGCATGCCCTGGTCAAGGCATTGCGCCAACACGGCTCGAATTCGATGGACCGTTGAAGGAGCGAGACCATCGGCCAATTTCCTTGCTAGCAACTGGTCGATTTGGACAGGCGTGAGGTCGTCGAGTTTCTTATTGCCCAGCGTTGGCAGAATGTGGTTTCTTGCAATACA
>PLXU01000185.1 GCA_003151555.1 Acidimicrobiaceae bacterium
AGCAGCTTCTCGGTCTGGTAGACCAACCCGTCCGCGTTGTTGCGAACTTCGGCCTCGTCGCGACGTTGACGGTCCTCTTCGGCGTGGGCCTCGGCGTCGCGCACCATGCGGTCGATCTCGTCCTTGGAGAGCGACGACCCGCCGGTGATGGTCATGGACTGGGTGGCCCCGGTCGCGGTGTCCTTCGCCGAGACGTGCACGATGCCGTTCGCGTCGATGTCGAAGGTCACTTCGATCTGGGGAATGCCGCGCTGGGCCGGTGGAATCCCGACCAGCTGGAACTTGCCCAGGGTCTGGTTGTACGAAGCCATCTCGCGCTCACCCTGCAAGACGTGCACCTCCACCGAGGGTTGATTGTCGTCCGCGGTGGTGAAGATCTGCGATTTCTTGGTGGGGATCGTGGTGTTGCGATCGATGATCTTGGTCATGACGCCGCCCTTGGTCTCGATGCCCAGTGACAATGGGGTCACGTCGAGCAGCAGGATGTCCTTTACGTCGCCCTTCAGCACGCCCGCCTGGACCGCGGCGCCAATGGCCACCACTTCGTCCGGGTTCACGCTCTTGTTGGGCTCCTTGCCGGTGACCTTGTTGACCAGATCCTGCACGGCCGGGATCCTCGTCGATCCGCCGACCAAGATGACGTGGTCGATCTTGTCGAGCGTGAGACCGGCGTCCTTGATGGCCTGCTCGAAGGGCTTGCGGCAGCGCTCGACCAGGTCGGCCGTCAGTTCATTGAACTTCGAGCGGGTGAGCTTGAGGTCCAGGTGCTTGGGTCCGTCGGCCGTCGCGGTCACGAAGGGCAGGTTGACCTGCGTCTCTTGGACCGAGGAGAGCTCGATTTTGGCCTTTTCCGACGCCTCCTTGAGGCGCTGCACGGCCATCTTGTCCTTGGAAAGGTCGACCCCTTCGGTGTCTTTGAAGGACTTCACCAGCCAGTGCATGATGGCGTCGTCCCAGTCGTCGCCACCGAGGTGGGTGTCACCGTGGGTGGACTTGACTTCGAAGACGCCTTCGGCGATGTCGAGCACCGACACGTCGAACGTGCCACCACCGAGGTCGAAGACCAAGACGGTCTCCTCCTTGCCGGCCTTGTCCAGGCCGTAGGCCAACGCGGCCGCGGTGGGTTCGTTGACGATGCGTAGCACCTCGAGCCCGGCGATCTGTCCGGCCTCCTTGGTCGCGGTGCGCTGGGCGTCGTTGAAGTAGGCCGGCACCGTGATGACGGCCTGGGTCACGGAGTCACCCAGGTAGGCCTCGGCGTCGCGCTTCAGTTTCTGCAGGATGCGCGCCGAGATCTCTTGGGCGGTGTACTTGGTGCCGTCGATGTCGACGCTCCAGCGCTCGCCCATGTGGCGCTTGACCGAGCGAACGGTGCGCTCGGGGTTGGTAATCGCTTGACGCTTGGCGACCTCGCCGACCAGCACCTCGCCGGTCTTGGAGAAGCCAACTACCGACGGGGTCGTGCGACCACCCTCGGCGTTCGGGATAACAACGGGTTCGCCCGCCTCGAGGACGCTGACCACCGAGTTGGTGGTACCCAGGTCGATTCCGACTGCCTTTGACATGAAATGCTCCTTAACGTTGGACTCCGTCTCGCCGGACCTTCCAGGGAAGCGGAACTCGATACCAATGCTACAGAGTTAAGCCCCTTCTTGTCAACTAAACTTATAAGGTCCTTATAGTCTAAGCAAACGCCATACGATGAAGGTACTCTCCCGCCACCGCCCCACGCCCCGGGGAGGGCGTTTCGCCAAAATTCGGTACGCTGGTTCCGTGCCCGACCTCATACTGCTGCGCCACGGCGAGTCCGAATGGAACCAACTGAACCTCTTCACCGGTTGGCAGGACGTCGATCTCACGGCCCGGGGCGAGGCCGAGGCGAGGAACGCCGGCGAACTGCTGGCCGGGGAATTCGACCTGGATCTACGGGTCCTGCACACCTCGCTGCTCACCAGGGCCATCCGCAGCGCCAACATTGCCTTGGACGCCGCCGGACGTGCCTGGCTGCCCGTGACACGCAGTTGGCGTCTCAACGAGCGCCACTACGGCGACCTCACCGGCAAGAACAAGAAGGAGACGGCCGAGCAGTTCGGTGCCGAGCAGGTGAGGCTCTGGCGGCGTTCCTACGACGTCCCGCCGCCGCCGCTACCCGAAGGCGACCCGCGCAGTAGCCTGCACGACCCGCGCTACCGTGACGTGCCCTCCGATTTCATCCCCGCCACAGAATGCCTCAGGGACGTGGTCGCGCGCGTGACGCCCTACTTCAGCGACGTCATCGTCGAGGACCTGCGCCGCGAGGCCGTTCGCGGCGGCGCGGTGCTGGTGGTCGCGCACGGCAACTCGATCCGGGCGCTGCGCATGGTCTTAGAACACATCGCGCCCGAGGACATCACCGGCGTCGAGATTCCGACCGGCATTGCCTACCGGGTGCGACTCGACGACGAGCTCAACATCCTCGAGGCCCGCTACCTGGGCGATCCGGCGGCCGCGGCCGCGGCGGCCGACGCGGTCGCGCGCCAGGCGGGCTAGGTACCGCCAGGCAGATCGATGGGTTCGACTCGAAACCCGTCCCATCGACGCGTCCGACCGGCCCGGCGAACGACGCTAGGTCGTTCACCGGGCCCACTGACCTAGAGCGCCTCGGGACCTCGCTCGTTGGTGCGCACGCGCACCACCCGTTCGACGTCGAGCACCCAGACCTTGCCGTCGCCCACTACCCCGGTTCGCGCGGCCGAGACGATCGCGTCCAGGACCGCCTCCACCTGCTCGTCGGTGCAGGCAATCTCGATGCGGATCTTGTCGATGAAGTCGAACTCGTATTCCTTGCCCCGGTAGATCTCGATGTGTCCGCCGGTGCGGCCGAAGCCCCGGGCCGGGGTCACGGTCATCCCCGTCACCCCGACGCCTTGCACGGCAACCTTCACTTCATCTAACTTGAAGGGCTTCACCACTGCAGTAACTAGCTTCATGACTCTCCTTAAACGTTGTCGTCGTGCGTGTGGCTGGGCGTGGTGATCGACTCACCGAACGTCGGATCCGGGAAGGCCTCCTCATCGTGAATCGCTATGTCACCAATCGCCAGGACCTCGTCCGATTCTCGCAGCCCGCCGAGCACCCACTTCACAAAGTAGAAGATAAGCGCTGTNNCCCTTGTAGTGAGCCCCGGCGACGCCGTACTCGGTCATGGCCGGGTCGGCCAAGATTCCCACCAACAGTCCGCCGATCAAGCCCGCAATACCGTGGGTGTAGACCACCCCGAGGGCGTCATCCACCTTGGAGAAGGGACGGACCTTGGAGAGGTAGTTCCACGCGACCCAGACCACAGTGGCGGATATGAGTCCCACGCAGATGGCCCCGGTGCCATCCACAAAACCGGCGCTGGGCGTGATCGCCACCAAGCCGCAGAGCATGCCGTTGATCGCTCCTAGGAACGTCGGCTTCTTCTGTCTGGTGAAGAACATGTCCATGAGTATCCAGGTAATGACCCCGACGGCCGTTGCCACGTTGGTGTTGAGCACGGCCGCCGCGGCGCTGGCCCCGGCGTAGAAGGGGTCACCACCGTTAAAGCCGTTCCAGCCCAGCC
>PLXU01000179.1 GCA_003151555.1 Acidimicrobiaceae bacterium
AGACGACAATCAATGTGTTGAAAGATCGATCCATCGATATCGAAGGGACGTTCGAGCGGCGGGCACTCTTCGGGCGGCGCGACATTGGGCATTGCCAACGGCGACGGGGCGCTCATGGTGGCCGTGCCCAGGGCCGCGTTGACGGTCAGGATCTCGCGGTCCTCGACGGTCGCGGTGGCCCGGGCCTGGGTGACGTTGGCGCCCACCACCACGAGCTTGGTCGTGACGGTGACGTCGGCGCCCAGTTGGGCGTACGAGAGGTACTGGGCGCTGGCCCAGATGGTCGGGCGCCCGGACGCTTCTTCCAGGGTCTNNAGGGACGCTTCTTCCAGGGCCACCAATCCGGCGGCCAGCCCGCACCCGCCAAAGAGGAATTTTCCGGGCGTGATCAACCGTTCGTCCACGTTGAAGGTCCATACGTCGTCGCCCCGGCGCGACAACGCGAGAAAGTCGTTTGCGTCCACGAGGGCCGAGGCTACTGGAAAGCCTCCATTTCGTTAATGGTGAACGCAAAAGCGACCGATCCATCGAATGCGGGCAGACTTGAGGGGTGATTGATCCCCGGTTTGTCTTCCTGGCGATAGCGGTGTCGCTCGTGGGCATGTCCGGCTACGTGCGCGACACGTTGCGCGGGGTGACGTCGCCCAATCGGGTGACCTGGGGGCTGTGGGCCGTGGAAGGCGTACTGGCCTTCGTCGTCGAGGTCCAACAACACGTGGGACTCGCGGCATACATGACCCTCGCCATGGGCGTGGTGCCCTTCGTCGTGTTGATCGCGTCATTTCGCAACTCGCATCGCGTCTGGCGGATCGGCACGTTCGATGTCGTGTGCGGCGCCGTCTCGGTGCTCGGCCTCGTGTTCTGGGGCTTCATTAACGAACCCACCGTGGCGCTCATTTTCTTCGTCGCGGCCGATTCGATGGCGGCGCTGCCGACTCTGCGAAAGTCATGGCTCGCGCCGAGCACGGAATCGGCCCGAGCTTTCTTCTTGGGTTTTGTCAACTGCGCCATCACCTTGATGACGCTCCAGCACTTCACGACGGCGGGCGCGCTCTTTCCCGGCTGCATCCTGGTCACTGATCTGACCATCGCCGTGCTGGTGGTGACGAAGGCGGGGCCGCGTCTTCGTGGTGATGAACGTGTGCTGATGCAACGAGTGGCGTGAGCGAGCCGGCCCCCCTTCCTTCGCTCGACGAACGTCTGGCCGCAGGACGCGCCCAGCGCGCCCAGACCGCACGAGCGGCCCTCGCCACCCTGGTCAAGCGACCGGCCACCTACGATCCGGTGGCCCGCCTGATGTTCCAAGGCGAGAGTCGGGTCGCGCAGCTGCTGCCGATTCGCTATCAGCGCATGCTCGCCAGCCCCCTGGCCTTTTACCGCGGCGGGGCCCTCCTGATGGCCGATGACCTCGCGCGAGGTCCGAGCACGCCGATCGAAATACAGATTTGCGGTGATGCCCACCTGTCTAATTTCGGCGTGTTCTCCTCGCCCGAACGTCAACCGGTCTTTGACGTGAACGATTTCGATGAGACCGACGTGGGACCCTTTGAGTGGGACGTGAAGCGCCTCGTCACCTCGATGGTCATCGCGTCGCACTCGCTCGGACACAGCGGCGCCCAACAAGCGGCCATTGCCTTGGACGCGGCCAAGGAGTACCGACTCGCCATGCAACGATTCGCCAAGGAGACGCGACTCGACGTCTGGTACGCGACGCTCGACGTGAACTCGGTGATGAAGGACCTGCGCGGCTTTCTCACCGACCGCGAGACCCAGCGCGTCAGTACGGTCATCGCGGGCGCCAGGAGCCGGGACTCGGCCAAGTCCTACGCAAAAATGGTCACCTACCAGGGCGGTCGCCCCCGTATCCGTTACCAGCCGCCCCTCCTCGCGCCCTTGGGCGACGTAGAGGGCTCGAACGTGAAGACGCGCACCGTGCTGGACGAGGTGTTGAAAGGCTACGCCGAGACGCTCAGCAACGATCGACAGGCCCTGCTCTCTCAGTACGTTGTCGTGGACAGCGCACGCAAAGTGGTCGGGGTCGGCTCGGTCGGCACGCAGTGCTACGTCATGCTGTTCGTCGGTCGCGACCAGAACGATCCGTTCTTCTTGCAATTAAAGCAAGCGCAGGCGTCGGCCCTGTCGATCGCGCGGGGCACGGCCTCTTCCCTGGCGCCCGGACAACGAGTCGTGCACGGCCAAAAACTCATGCAGGCCACCCCCGACGCCTTCCTCGGTTGGCACACCCTGGAAGTGGCGGGGGAGTCGCAAAGCTTTTATGTCCGCCAGCTCTACGACAACAAGGCGTCGGTCGGCATCGACCAACTCAATGAATCGCTGCTGGTGGCCTACGGTCGCGCCTGCTCGTGGGCCCTGGCCCGTGCGCACGCCCGCTCGGGCCGCTCGGGTGAGATCGCCGGTTATCTCGGAAAGAACGGGCGCTTCGAATCCTCGATGACGACGTTCGCGCTGGCCTATCGCGACCAGAACCAGAGTGATTACCAAGCGTTGCGCAGCGCGGCCAAGCAGGGGCGTATTACCGTAGCGTCGTGACGAGGCTCTTGCCGTTTCACTGGCATTTGGTGGTACTGCTGATCATCATCGCGGCCGGCGTCGCCCACTGGTTCTTCGTGGCGCCGGCGCGCCAGCGCCGCTTCGCGCTCTACGCGCTCTTGGCACTGGGAATCGTCACGATATGGCCAGTGGGCGACCTCGCCGCGTCCGTCTCGCTGAGCGTGGCGACCGTGCAGCGACTCGTCATCATGTTGTTCGTGGCCCCGCTGTTGCTGCTCGCCACGCCCACGTCGGTCTTTTCGCGCCTGACCAAGCCGTTCGCCGTCGATGTGGTGATGCGCCGCCTCGCGCACCCTGGAATGGCGCTTTTGACCGTGACGGTGTTGAGTACGCTCACGCTGACGCCCGCGGTGATCGACTGGGGCGCGCGCGGCGAGCTCAATCGTGATCTCACGTTGCTCGCCGTCTTGTTCGTCGGTTTCCTGCTGTGGATTCCCGGACTGGCGCTCCTGCCGGGCACCAAGCGGCTTTCGCCGCTCGGTCGAGCCGGCTACATCTTCGCGTCGGCCCTGACCGTGACCAGCCTCTCCTTCGTGTGGATCTTTGCCCACCACTCCCTCTATCCGGCGCTGCACGACCAATACGCACTGCTGCACATGACGCCGCTCTTCGACCAACAGCTGGCGGGCTTCGTGGCGAAATTTGGTTGTTATATCCCCATGTGGACCGTCGCCTTCATCATTTTCTCCCACGCCGAAGATCGCGGGGAACCGGTCGAAGAGACGCCGCTGCACTGGGCCGACGTCGAGCGAGAGATGCTGCGAATCGACCGCCAGCGCGCGCGGGTGCTTCGCCATCACCGGCCCTCGTAGCGCAGGCTTTGGTAGGCTTATCTCCCTTTGGGGACGTAGCTCAGTTGGTAGAGCGCGGGCTTTGCAAGCCTGAGGTCGTGGGTTCGATCCCCATCGTCTCCACCGAGCACCCGGGCCATCGCCACCCAGTGGACTCAGTTGGCCCCGGCGAGGACCGATCGGCGCCGAAAACGGTCCTGGGCAATGGCCGCGCCCGCCAGGATCAGTACCGCACCGACCGGCTCGTTCCAGGTCAGCCCCTCGTGCAGGAAGGCGACGCCCACGATGACCGCGAAGAGTGGCGTGAGGTAGGTGACGCTGCTGGCGATGGTGGCGGGCGCGTGGCTCACCACGTGGAAGTTCAAGATGTACGCCACCCCGGTGCTCAGCACACCGAGGGCGGCCAGGGCGAGCAACGAGGACCCGGCCGCATGGTGGTTGACGCGGCCCATGAAGAGAGCGAACGGCAGTAATTGGACCGCGCCACAGAGAACCTGACCGGCCGCGAGCGAGACGGGCCGTTCATCGAGCGAGCCCAGGTGGCGCCGGGCGTAGGGAAAGCCGACGCCGTAACAGGCGACCGCCGCCAGGCAGGCGCCGATGCCGAGCAGTTGGCCGCGCCCGAATCCTCGCCACACCCCGATAACCACCAATACTCCCGCCAGGCCCACCATCAGGCCCATGACGATTCGTGAATTGGCCCGCTCCTCGCGAAAGAGCGCGAGCACGACCACCAGGGTGGCCAAAGGGGTGAGTGAGTTGATGAGGCCGGCGAGTACCGCCGAGATGTGCGTCTCGCCGTAGGCGAAGAGCGTGAAGGGCACACTGTTGATCAATATCGCGTAGATAAAGAGGTGACGCCACGTGCTGGCCCGGCGCGGCAGGGGCGTGCGGGTGAGACCGGCGATGATCAGCAGGGTAACGGCGCCGGCCACGAGGCGGGTGAAGGCCACGTCCACCGGCGACATCGCGCGCACGCCCAACTTGATCCACCAGAACGAGCAGCCCCAGATCGCGCCTAAGAGTACGAACGCGCCCTGCCAGGGCACGCTACGCCGAGACGTGAGTACGCGACCACTGGCCGCGTCCAACGGTTCGCTCATGAACTTAGGTGCGCTCCCTCGGCGTCGAGCAATGCCGCCTTGGCGTCAATTCCCCAGCGATACCCGGCGAGGGAACCGTCTTGGCGAACGACGCGGTGACACGGCACGGCCAGCGCGACGGGGTTGCGAGCGCAGGCCGACCCGACGGCGCGGATCGCGTTAGGACTGCCCACCAGTTCGGCGACCTGGGAGTAGGAGCGGGTCTGCCCGCTCGGGATCGCGCGCAGCGTCTCCCACACCCGGATCTGAAAGGCCGTGCCCTCGAGGTCGACCGGGAGCTTGGTGGCGTCGCTGGTCCCTCGCACGGCGCCGGCCAGGACTGCGGCCACCTGGGCCAGGCCGTCGTCGTCGCGTTCAATGATGGCGCGAGGGAATTCACTGGCCAGCTCCTTGGTGAGCTTCACCTCATCGGGTCCCAGCATTATGGAGCACACGCCTCTGTCGGTGCTGGCCGCCACCACCACCCCGATCGGGGTGTCGATGGACGTGTACCGGATGCGTTCACCGCGGCCGCCATCTCGGTACCGGCCCGGCGACATGCCGAGGCGAGTGGCGCCGTGCTCGTAGAAGGCCCGGCTCGAACCGTAACCGGACTCGTAGACGGCGTCGGTCACGGCCGCGCCCGCCTGGAGTGCCACCCGCGCCCGCTGCGCACGCAGCGCCCGCCGGTAACTGCCGATCGAGACGCCGACCAACTCGAGGAAGCGCCGGCGCAAGTGGCGTTCGCTGTAACCCAGCTGCGACGCCATCGCGCCCACGTCGAGGTCGGTGTCGTCAATTTCCAGCGTCCGGCACACCGCGATGACCGCCGCCGTCGAGGGGTCGATCACGCACTGGCCGTCGGGTGCGCAACGCTTGCACGCGCGATAGCCAGCCGCCACGGCATCGCTGGACGTGAAGAAGAACTTGACGTTTTGACGCAGTGGTCGCCGCGCCGCGCAGCCCGGGCGGCAGTAGATGCCGGTTGTTTGTACCGCGTAGACGAAGAGACCAATCGATTGTTGATCGCGGTTCTGCACCGCCTGCCACCGGGTTTGATTGAGATTATCCATAGGCCGTACCCTAGGGACCCGGCGACCGATGCGCATTCCGCTGGCGGACGTCGAATTCGGATGTCCGACGGCCGGTACTGTCATCTGTCGTGAGCACAAATTCGACTGCGGATATCGCGCTCGCCCGAGAATGGGTGCGTGCGCTGGGGGGCGAACTCAGTCCCGCCCTGTTCTTCCTTTCCCCGCTTCGTTTTGAGTGGTGCGAGCGAACGGGCGACTCGTTGTCGCTGACGCTCTCGGGCGATCAGTGCTACGGCCTGGGTTTCGGACCGCACCCACCGGTGAACATTTCGTGGACTGAGTGTTCGATCGACGCCTCGCGCTTCGGGGGTCGCCTGGGCCAGCTCGAGGCCCAGGGGCGCTGGGACTTCTACGCGATGGAGACGGCGCGGGTCAGCGGTGGTGTGGCACTCGTCGTGCACGACGACGGCTTCATCGGCGACTTTCTCACCGAGCACGCTTCTCACTCTCAGGTGTGGCCGGGCAACCAAGAGATCGTCAACTGGTTTGGAGTTCGCGACGGGGCCGAGTGGGCCTCAATCGGCGCCCTCGTGCGCTGGGAGTCAGGCCTGCACGTGCTGGCGTCGGTCGCGACCCGTGGCGACCTGCGCGGACGTGGATTCGCGGCCGCACTGGTGGGTGGCATCGTGGGCGAAGCGTGGCGCCGCTCCGTGTCAATCCTCGGGCTCGGTGTGGACCACGAAAACGTAGCGGCCCAACGCACCTACGAGCGGGTGGGGTTCACGGTGCTCGCGAACTTTACGAGTTACGCCCTAGCCTAAAAACTCCGTCGCGGTTACTCCCGGTTTCGATAGTGCTCGCGCCAGATCAATCGATAGACCCGAGTCTTTCGCGGAATGCTGCGCAGTCCCGGTAGGAAGGGCATCAGGGTGAGCCCCGCGGTCAGCAGGATCATCGTCGCCAGCACCAGGATGTCACCGTTACCGCTCGAGTTATAGGGCGAGATTTGGTAAAAGAACGTGTAGAGCCACAGCCACGCCGAGCCGGGGTAGCTGCCGGTCTCGTTCATCACGCCCCACTGCTCTCCGAGGAGATGGTCCTTGGCGGCCAATTGGCCCAGATAGCCGCCGTCCGAGATGAACAACAGGCTCTGGGTGTAGTCGGTCGAGTAGAAACTATTGCCCGTCAGCAACGCCTGGTCGAGCGCGCCGTTGCGGGCCATCTTGGTGAGGTCGTTGATCATCACCGGCACCGGACCGGCGTTGGTGGCGTTGACCACCACCTGGCCCCCGTTGAATTTCATGCCCGCGGACGCCTTGGTGTAGTTCGCCACCCACTTGGTGCGCGTCGACGTCGAGGCCGACGACCAATTGGCGAGGCCCTGGTGCAGCGCCGTTTGGTAGGGAAGGGTCCTGAGCGGATTGACGACGAAGTCATTGGCGGCGTCGATGGGGATGCGTACACCAACCCACTTTTCGAGCGTGAGCGGTCCGAGGGCCTGGCTGGCGTCCGGGGTGTGGTTATAGGGCGCGCCGTAGGACGCGGTCGTCGAGGTGCCGTTGAGTTCGCTCAACGCGGTCGTGGCGAAGTCGACCGGGGCCGCGTTGGACCACGACTTGATCGTGATCGCCGGATCGTCGGGTGAACCGAAGACCACGGAGAGCAACACCGTGAGCAGTGAGACCACGACGAGCGCGATGGTGCCTTCTTTGAGAATGTCGTAGGGGGAGTGCCCGCCGCGCCATTCGGGCGCGTCGACGTCGGGACGAAAGTTCTTCTTACTCATGGCTCGCTCCCGCGCTCTGCTGGCCCGCGTCCTCTTCGAACGGCGGCACGACGCCCTTGATGCGCACTAACACGACGTGGACCGCCACCAGGAAGACGAGCACCAGGGGCAAGAGGACGATGTGCCACATCAACATCTGACCGAAGTTCAAGAGGTTGAAGTAGGCCCCGCCGCCGCTCGCGTTAATGGCGTCCTTGGCCTGGGTCGATATCCACTGCGAGTCGAAGTTGGACTGTGAGACGTAGCCGGTCAGGGCGGTCACGATCGAGACGAGGAAGAGCACCATGCCGGTGATCCACGTCATCGCGCGGCCCCCGCGCCAGGCGGCCATGAAGTACTTGCCCCACAGGTGAATGACCATGGCGAAGAAGAAGATCTCGACGCTCCACAGGTGCAGCGAGTTGACGAAATGGCCGATGCTCGAGCCGTGCCACCACGTGGGTCCGCGCAAGGCGAGCACGCAGCCAGTTGCGATCACGACGATGAGGGCCGAAATCGTGGTCACGCCGAAGACGTAGATCCACGAGGAGACGTAACTGGGCTGCGAATCGGGCAGCGTCTTCTCCGGTGGGAGTTTTTCGAGCGCGCGACGGCGCAGTCGGGTCGTCCATTGACGATCGATTTCGGATGTGCTCATTGGTTCTCCTTGCGACGGCGTCGGCCGGGAAAGGGCAACACGAGTGCCGCCACGAAGGTCAGCAGCATCAGGCCAATGACGATGGTGTTCGCCACGCTTATCTCGATGAAATGCCAGTGGAGGAAATGACCGGGATGATTGAGCGGCAGCAATGCCGCGTAGAGCAGGGGCCCCATACCTGAATTCCGTTTCTCGGTACCACCCCTGGCGACAGTCTGTCACAAAAATCGTGGGGTCACTTAAAGGCTATCAATACCTGAGCAAGCTCTTACGCGCTCACCTTCTTGGTGCCCGGTTCCCGGTCGTGCGCGCTCTGGCGCAAGTGGAACTGGGTCATGCCGATCGTGAGCGACACCGCGCCGGCGACGTGCAGTTCGACGAGCACGGCCGGCACGTGGGTGAGGTACTGCGTGAGACCAATCGCGGCCTGGACCAGCGCGATGTAGACGAGTCGACGCACGCCTAATTGCAACGCCTTGGGCGCATCGCTCTGCCACACGGCGAGCAGGAGACCCACGATCAGGCCAATAAAGAGCAGGGCGGTCGCCGAGTGGACCCACGCCGCGTTCGAAAAGGCGAAGGGCAATCGTTTGGCCACCAATTGACCCTGCGACGCGCCCGAATGCGGGCCGGACCCGGTCGTCGCGGTGCCGGTGATGACGAGGATGACGAAGGGAATCCAGAGCAGGCGGGCGATGCGCTGGAAGTGCGGGTCGCGCACGTCGCTGCGCGCTCCCGGCCCGTAGATGTATTTGGAGCGGTGATAGAGCACGGCGCCGACCACCACCATGGCCAGCGAGAACAGCAGGTGCAACGAGACCAGCCAGGGGTTGAGCTTGGAGTAGACCACGAAGGCACCCAGTGCCGCGTCGATCAGGATGCCGCCGATCAACATTCCCGCCAGGACAATCAGGTCACGGCGCTGGGTACGGCGCATGATCGCGGCGACGAAAGTGATCGCCACGACAATGAATAACAAGGCGGTAATCATGCGGTTGCCGTACTCGATGAAGTGGTGAATGCCCCAGGGGCTGGTGATTCTGCCCTTGAAGCAGGTGGGCCAGTCGGGACAGCCGAGACCCGAGCCGGTCAGGCGAACGGCCGCGCCTGAGAGGACTATCAGAATCATGGAAAGAAAGGAGGCGAGAGCGAACCAGCGAAACACCGGGACCGGGACGGTGCGTCGTGGTGGAGCCATCTGAGCAGCCTAGAGAAAGCCCGGGTCTCCTAGTATTCCCCTATGACAATCGCCGCTCCCCCATCGCGCTCGCGCGTGGACTTGCTTCGCGGCTACGTTGCCTTGACCAAGCCCCGCATTATTGAACTGCTGCTCGTCACCACGGTGCCCACCATGGTGGTAGCGGCCAACGGTATCCCCGGCCTCTGGTTGATCGTGGCCACCCTCATCGGGGGCACGCTGGCGGCCGGGGGGGCCAACGCATTCAACATGGTGCTCGACCGCGACATCGACGCGATCATGGAGCGCACGAAGCGACGTCCCCTGGTCACGGGCGTCATGACGCCCCGGGCCGCCACGATATTTGCCGTGGCCCTCGAACTGGCGGCGTTCGCCGCCCTGTCGCTGTGGGTCAACATGTTGTCCGCCTACCTGGCAATGGCCGCCACGGCCTTTTACGTGGTGGTGTACACCTTCTGGTTAAAGCGCCGCAGCAAGCAGAACATTGTCATTGGCGGCGCCGCGGGCGCGGTACCGGTGTTGATCGGTTGGGCGGCCGTGACGAACTCACTGTCGTGGACCCCGGTCCTGTTGTTCCTCGTAATTTTCATCTGGACGCCGCCGCACTTTTGGGCCCTGGCCGTGCGTTACCGCGACGACTACGAGGCGGCCCGCGTGCCGATGATGCCCGTGGTCGCGTCGCTGCGTCGCACCACCCTCGAGATCCTGATCTATTCGGTGGTGATGTGGGCCGTCACCGTTCTGGTGGGACCCGTGGCTCACTTGGGCTGGATCTACGCCATCACCGCGCTGGTGCTCGGAGGACTCTTCACCTTCTACGCGCTGCGGCTCTATCGCCACTCGCTCAACGATCGGGCCGACGTTGGTGAGGCCATGCGGCTCTTCCACTTCTCGATTACGTACCTGACGGCGCTCTTCGTCCTGATGGCGGTGGATGTCCTTGTCCGACACCACTAAGCCACGACGCGGGCACCCCTCACCGATGATGTTCGTGTCCATCGGTATTGGCACCGTGGCGGCCGTGGCGTTGATCGTGATCGTCTCGATTCTCACCGGCAGCGCCGTGAAGAACGGTGCCGCGACGTCGGAACTGGTGGGCACCAAGGTACCGGGCTTTAGCCTGAGCGGACTCAACGCGGGCACCCAGCACGCCCCGTGGACCTCCGGGCACGCCGGCGTGCTGATCTTCTTCGCCAGTTACTGCGGACCGTGCCACAAGGAGATGCCCGAAGTCGCCACGTACCTGCGTCATCACGACCAGAAGCCAGTGGTGGTGATGGGCATCGACGCCGTCGACGCTCGCTCGTCCGGCCAGGCCTTCGTGAAGAAGTCCAAGGTGACCTTTCCGGTGGCCTTTGACCCCAATGGCGTCGTGACGACGAACATCTTCAAGTTTGAGAACGTGCCCGAGACCGTGTTTGTATCCCACAAGGGCATCGTCGAGCAGGTCTATTTCGGGGCGATTCCCGTCAGTCAATTGAAAAGCGGCCTCGCCGCGCTGCACTAGAGATCTAGTCGAAGCGGAAGGTGCGAGCGGCCAGCAGGGGCGCCAGCACCGCCCACACGCCGAGCGAGAGCCAGTCGGCGCCCGAGGGCGACAGCCCCAGCCCCAACACGCGGTGCAGCCCGTCGGCCATGGCGCCCGGTGGCAACGCCACCACGACTTTTTGCACGAAGCCCGGCAGCGACGTGACGGGCACCACGATGCCCGAAACCAGTAGCAGCACTAAGTACAGGCCGTTGCTCGCCGCCAGGTTCACTTCGGCGCGCAGGCTCCCGGCGAGCGCCAGGCCTATCCCGGCGCAGCCCGCCGAGCCCAGGATGAGCGCGGCTGTGACTTGGAGGGTGCCGGTGGCGCCCCCGTGGGGATGCCACTTGAGCACCAGGGCCACGACCGACAAGATCACGACTTGCAGCGCCTCGGTCACCAGAACGCCGGCAATTTTGGCGCCAATGAGACGGCGTCGGCCGAGCGGAGTGACGTGCAAGCGTCGCAGCACGCCGAATGACCTCTCGAAGCCGGTCGCGATAGAAAGGGCCACCAAGGACGTGGAGAGCACGCAGAGGACCAAGATCCCCGGGGCGATGAAGTTGATTCGGTGCGGCGTCGGCGTGGCGGTGACGCGGGCCAGTGAGAAGAAGACCAGCAGTAGCACGGGAATCCCGACGGTGAGCAGCAAGGTCTCGCCGCGGCGCACGGTCATGCGCACTTCCGCGCGCGTTTGGGCCCACCACGCGTTCACGTCGCCACCGACTTCCTCTCCTCGGCGATCAGTTCCAGGTAGCGCTCCTCGAGCGAGGCGTGCGTGCGCAACGACACCATCGACGCTCCCGCACTGGAGAGGTAACTCGTCACGACCGCCAGGCGTTCGGGAGAGGACGCGATGTCGCAGCGTAGCCGTCGGGGTCCGTCTTGCACCACGCCACAACCCAAGAGCGCGGCCAAAGCGCTGGGATCGACGGGCTCGGACGTCTCGACGATCATCTCGGGGCGGCCGGCCAATTCGTTGAGCGTTCCCTGAACAACCACGTGGCCACCACTCATGATGACCAGTCGATCGGCCAGCAGCTCCGCCTCGTTCAGTTCGTGGGTGGTGATGAGCAGGGCGCACCCGCGTTCGCGCTCGGCGCGCACGATGTCGCGAATGACCTGGCGACCTTCGGGATCGACGGCGGTGGTGGGTTCGTCGAGCACCAGTACCCGAGGACGGCCCAGCAACGCCAGGGCGAGCAGGGTTCGTTGCTGTTCGCCGCCGCTCAAACGGCGCCACGGCGTTCTTGCGCAACGTTGCAGGTCCAATTGGACGAGCAGCTCCTTGGGATCGCGCGGCGCGTCGTAGTAGGAGGCGGTGAGCTCGAGCACCTGGGTTGGGGTCATCGGGAACCAGACGCCGCCGCGCTGTAAGAGCGCGCCCGTGCGCGCGACCACTTCGCGATGGTCGCGAAGTGGGTCGAGACCCCCGAGGCGCACCGTGCCTGATGTGGGCGCTCGAAAGCCCAGCAACGTTTCGACGACGGTGGTCTTGCCGGCGCCGTTGGGTCCGAGCAGGGTGACGACGTCGCCGTAGTCCACGCGCAACGTGACGTCTTGGACGGCGTGCAGACTGGCAAAGTCGACGCCTAGGTGGTTGATCTCGACGGCGTTGCTCACGACCAATGAACCTAGACGTTCTGGGGAGCGCGGACCTCACTTCGGTAGGCTCTGGGTCATGATTGATCTCGTCCAACTGCGCCGTGAACCGGAGTTCGTGAAGGCCGCCCTGGCCCGGCGCGGCGTGCCGGGCCAGACGATGGACGAGATTGTGACTCTGGACGTCGAGCATCGTCGGCTACTCCAAGAGGTGGAGGGATTGCGCGCGGAGGTGAACGAACTCTCGCGCCAGGTGGGCGGCGCGCACCGCAACAAGGACCTGGCGACCGCCCGTGAATTGACCGAAAAGAGCCGTGAACTGGGCGATCGCGAGCGCGAAGTCAACGACGCCACCGAAGCCGCGGGGTCTGCGCTGCGCGAGATGCTGCTCATGATTCCCAACCTCCCCGCGCCCGACGTACCCCAAGGCGTTGACGACGCCGACAACGTAGAGCAGCGCCGGTGGTGGGTCGGCATGGACGAGGGCGCGCAATTGCCCACCTACGAGGCCCATCAGCGGGTGCCGCACTGGGACATTGGCGTGGAACTGGGCATCCTGGACCTCGAGTCCGGCGCCAAATTGGCCGGCTCGATGTTCCCGCTTTATCGCGGCGCCGGTGCTCGGTTGCTGCGCGCGTTGGGTTCCTTCGCGTTGGATCGCCACGCGGGCGACTACGAAGAGATACGCCCGCCGACCCTCGCGCTGACCGAGACAATGATGTCCACCGGTCACTTGCCCAAGTCGGTCGATGACATGTACGCCATTGAGCGTGACGGCCTCTGGGCCATTCCCACGGCCGAGGTGCCGCTCACGTCGATGCACCGTGGCGAAATCCTCGACGAAGCCCGGTTGCCGATACGCCTCACCGCCCAGACGGCCTGCTTTCGACGTGAGGCCGGGGCGGCCGGTCGTGACACCCGAGGGGTATTGCGCGTGCACGAGTTCGACAAGGTGGAACTCTTCAATTACTGCACGCCCGAACAGGCCGATGACGCGTTCGCCGACGTGCTCGCGAGGGCCGAGGGCATCTTGCAGGCGTTGGGTCTCACCTACCGCGTGCTCCTGCTCTGCACGGGCGACCTCGGCACGTCGGCGGCGCGCACGCTCGATCTCGAGGTCTTCAGCCCCGGGGTTGATCGCTGGCTCGAGGTCTCGTCGGTCAGTTGGTTTGGTGACTTCCAAGCGCGCCGCGCCAACGTGCGCTACCGCACGGTCGACGGATCAATCGCGTTGGTGCACACGGTGAACGGGTCGGCACTGGCGTGGGGTCGCGTGTGGGCGGCGCTCGTAGAGTCCAACCGCCAGAGCGATGGCTCGGTGGTGTTGCCCGACGTGCTCGCGCCGTACATGGGCGGCAACACGACGATCGCTAGTCGTCCGGCGTGATCTCGAATCGGTAGCCGACGCCGCGCACGGTGGTGATGCCGGTGGGGTTCTTGGGGTCGTCTTCGATGAGTGTGCGCAGACGCTTGATGTGCACGTCGAGGGTCTTCGTGTCGCCCACGTAGTCACTGCCCCAGACTCGGTCGATTAACACTTCGCGGGTGAGCACCCGGCCGGGATTTTCTAGCAGCAATCGCAGCAAGGCGAACTCCTTCTTGCGCAACTTGATTTCCGCGTCGCCCACGAAGCAGCGCCGGGCGTCAATGTCCATGCGGATTCTTCCGCACTGAATCTGCTCCTGCTCGCCGCTCGATTGGTCGTGAATCTCGCGGCGGCGAAGCACGGCATGAATTCTCGCCACCAGTTCGCGCAGACGGTAGGGCTTGGTCACGTAGTCGTCGGCGCCTAGTTCGAGCATCAGGACCATGTCGACTTCTTCGCCCTTGGCGCTCACGATGATGATCGGGACGTCGCTCTTGACTCGAATGGCGCGACAGACGTCGAGCCCGGACATCTTGGGCAGCATGAGGTCGAGCAGAACCGTGTCGAAATTTCCCTTGTCGAAGAGCACGACGGCCTCTTGTCCGTCGCGCGCGATGGTGATGTCGAAACCTTCGTGGTCGAGTCCCACGCTCAGCGCGTCGATGAAGGACTCCTCGTCTTCGACCACGAGCAGGCGGACCCGCTGTTCAGACTTGGACTTTTTGCTCATCGTGAGTTCATGGGCAGTTCGAGCGAGAAGGTCGAGCCTTCACCCTCGCGCGAATCAACCAGGACGTTGCCGCCGTGATTTTGCGCGACGTGGCGCACGATGCTGAGTCCGAGCCCCGTGCCGCCGGTTTCGCGGGCCCGACCGGGGTCGACCCGGTAGAAACGTTCGAAGATTCGCTCCAAGTCCTTGGACGGGATGCCCACGCCCTGATCCTTGATGGCCACGTGCACGAACGGACCGACGGTTTCGCCGTCTTCGTCGGTCGTGGCCTCCACGCGGTCGATGCTCACGCCGACCGATCCGCCCTCGGGCGAGTAGACCACGGCGTTTTCGAGCAGCGCGTGCACCGCGGAGACCAGCTGGCGCCGGTCGCCCACGATGACAAAGTTATTGGCGGACTCGACGAAGTCGAGCGTCACCTGGTGCTGCTCGGCCGCGGTGCGGATCCGTTCGATGGCGTCGGCCACGAACAGCGACACCGGCACCGGCTCTCGTGACGGCGAACCCTCGCTCTCGATTCGCGAGAGGTCAAGCAGGTCCTCGATGATTCGATTGACCCGAAAAGCTTCGGAGTTGATGCGCTGGGCCAGTCGATTGGCCACTTCGGGGTCGCGTTCGAACTGCAGGGTCTCGGCGAGCAGGCCGAGCGCGCCAATGGGGGTCTTGAGTTCGTGGCTGACGTTGGCAATGAAGTCGCGGCGGATGTCCTCCAGGCGGCGCCGCTCCGAAATGTCCTCGATGATCGCCAGCACGCCCAGCGGCCGTCGGCCGTCGTCGATGACGGAGGAGCGGATGGTGAGGGTTCTGCGTGGCGGCCCGTAGATCTCAATGGTCCGTTCGGCCAGGCCGTTGGTCCAGGCTTCGGTCAAGACGCCGGTGACGGCCTGGGCCGCGATGGCGTCGCCGTAACGACTCGCCATCAGAGCCTCGGCCTGGGTGTTGCGAAATAGGACGCTGCCGCTCTCGTCGCAGAGCACCAGGCCTAGCGGCAGCGAATCGAGCGAACGGCGAAGACGAGTTGATTCGGCGCTCGACTCGCCGACCGCCGTGGTGGCGGCGTCGGTGACTTCTTCGAGGTAGCTCAGCGCCGATTCGACCTTGCCGTCGTCGCTGTAGGGCGTTACTCCCAAACGCGAGCCCAACGCACTGAGACGCTGGGCAATGGCTCGGTGTCCGCGTTGGCGGTTGATCAGGATGCCGATAAGGACGCCCAGCACCACTGCGCCCCCGGCCGCGCCATAGAGGGCAACGTCGGGCCAGCGCGAGACCACATTGGGAACGGAGCCAATCAGCACCTCTCCAGTCTCGCAGAAGATGGCGTCCACCTAATGCCAGCGACCGTTGCGAGGGCCCTAGTGAAAAGAGCCCACCATGTTACTTGCCGACGTTTCCCTTCACCCCTCCACGGCGGACCTGCCCGGCAGCGCCGCCCTGCAGTCGATTGCCAACGGAATCGCCTCCTGGGCGCTCATTGGCACGCTCATTGCGCTTTTGCTGGGCGCCGGTCTCTGGGCCGTGGGCAGCCACACCCAGAATGCCCATCAATCGATGGCGGGTCGGCGCGCGGTGGTCACGGCGCTGGTGGCGGCGGTGTTGATCGGTGCGGCCCCGGCCCTCATCAACTTCTTCTTCAAAACCGGACTCAGCGTTAGCTGATGAACCACCTGCTCTGCTGGGTCAACCCCGTGGGTTGCGTGGCGACCTCCGTTGCCAAGTCCACCCTGGGCGACCTCTTTAGCGCGCTCACCAACTGGGTGCTGACGAGCGTGGAGTGGCTGCTCAATGCTGTCGGTGCCGTGCTCACCTCGGCCAGCGAGCCCTCGACGGTGGTGGGCTCGGCCACCCAGGAGTTCAAAGTTCTGTTGGTCGCCGCCCCCATCCTCATGATGCTGGGCCTGTTGGTGGCCACGTTGCAGGCCCTACGTCATGCTGACAGCTCGTCGTTGTGGCGCGTCTACTTCGGCGTAGCGCCGGCCTGCGTGCTGGCCATCGTGCTCGCCCGCCCCATCGCCACCTTGGTCCTGCAGGCGGTTGACCAACTCTCGAGCGCAGCGGCCAGTAACGCCGTCACCCACGAGGCGACGTTGATCGCTGCGTTCACGAACCTGTCGATCACCACGACGATTCCGGGCTTCGCGGTGTTCCTACTCTGCGTAGGCGTGATCGTGGGTGGCTGGTTGTTGTGGTGCGAACTGATCGTGCGTTCCGTGGTGCTCACTTTGCTGCTGGTGCTGGTGCCGGTCATCGTGCCGCTCTCCACCTTTCCGGCGCTGCGTCGTCTCGGTTGGCGCTTGGCCGAGACCTTCGTTGCGGTGGCGTCGAGCAAACTGCTGATCGTGATCGCGCTGTCGCTCGGCCTCGATGAGTTGGAGGGCGGTTCAGCGACGGTGGCCATAACGGGCGCCGTCACGTTGCTGTTGGCCACCTGCACTCCCTTCGTGCTGCTGCGAGTGATTCCCTTCATCGAGCAATCGGCCCTGCATAACCTCGAGGGGCTTCGAAATCGCTTCACGCGCTCCGTGCAGAACGCGCCGGCTTCTCCGTTGGGCACCATGGCCCGTTCGCTGATGCCGGACGCCCCGTTGCCCACACCGACCCCGCGAGCGGAGGATCTGGGGCTGGGCATGTGGGAGGCCAATACTGACGTGGAGATTCCGACGTGGGATGGTCCATCATTGCCACCGCCCATCGGTGAACCCCAAGTGCGCGGCGGACACGTGGCCTATCACCGTGACGACATGGGTCCGGTCGTGGGTTGGCACTTCGATGAGTGACCAGCTCGAACTGGGCGCGAGCGACGCCGACGCGCGTTGGATCGGCATTCGCCGCCACCAGGCCGTCCTCGTCGTCAGCGGGATCGGTATGGTGGGCGACTGGGTCGTTCGCCCGCGCGCAATGGTCGTCGAAGTGATCATGGGAGCGGCGCTGCTGCTCGCCGCGGTGCCGCTCTATGACGGATTGACCGTGGGCGAGTGGTTGGCGGTGGGTGCGCGCTTTCGTGTTCGTTCTCGCTGGACGTTAGTGGCCGTTGACCTTGAGCGAGGGTCGCTTACGATGCACGCGCACGGACGGGCGCAACTGCAGGGGTACGAGCTCGCGCACCGGGGCCGGCTCGACCTCTCCGGCCACGACCTCCAACGTTCCCAAGAGCTCGCCGCGTTCGCCGACGCAGTCGCCACGAGCGACCGATCCACGCACTTCTCGGTGCACGTCAACACACAGCGTGAACGGGCCTCCACGCTGTTGACCCTGCCCGAGGGCACCTCGCCGCCCGAAGGCTGGAGCGAGAGCCGTGAGTTGTTGGTCGAGGTGATTGGTGTGTCGGCCACTAAGAGGTCGATGTGGCTGCTCGAGCGATGGCGCTATCTGCGTACGTCGAACGGGCTCGTTCGGGTACTGCGCGTGCGCGACTTCACCGCGGTTTCGCATGGTCAGGCCCTGCTCGAACGCCTGCAGCAATCGGGCGACCAGGTGTCGCTGGCACTGCACATTGATGTAATCAGCGCCCAGCGGGCCCACCGGATGGCCGAGCGCGCGGTGCACCGCACCGGCAGCGACGGCGCCGCCGCGCGATCCGTGGGTTTTCGTCGCACCGCTCGGGCCGAGCGCTCACTCGAGCGCCTGGCACAACGTGAAGTACGGGTGGCGAGCGGACGCGCGCTGTTGCGGGTGGCCGTCTACGTGTGCGTGCGCGCGCCGTCACAGAGCGAACTGCACCAGCGGGTGAGTGACGTGCTGCGTCGTGGCCACGAAGCGGGACTGCGCTGCGAGCGGGGTTTTGGGCGTCAGGCGACCTGGTTTTGTCATCAGTTGCCCGGCGGGCCGGGCTGGTGAGTCGGCCCTGGACTCACTGGGCGACGTCGAGCGATCTATCAAGTCTTCGCCTTCCAGCCCACGACGCCGGCACCGGTCTCGCTGGTCGCCCGCTCGGGCGCTGCCTGCGGGGCTTCGATTTCGTGCTCGATCCCTTTGACGCCTACGCGGCGGGACTGGTGTCCAACCCCAACGTGGTTGTGGCCGGATCGATCGGTGCGGGCAAGAGCACCGTCGTCAAGATGCTGCTCGATCGCGCTCTGGTGCGCGGGCGACGAGTGGTGGTGGTGGACCCCAAGGGGGAGTACGCGCCACTGGCGGCGTCGTATGGTGTGAGGCCCGTCACCCTTGGCCGCGACGGGTGGTGCAGTCCATTTCCCGATGACGATCGTGAGGGCCGCAACCTGCTTCGAGCGCTCGTCGCCAGCGCGCAGGGATCGCCCCCCACCAGTGACCAGCACTACGTCATCGACGAAGCGTGGCGGCGCCTACCCTCTCCGCGTCCGGTTCGAGTCCTGCGAGCGCTCTACGAGCAACTACATTCGCACATTGCGTCGGAGCAGGCATCCGCGCATCGTTCGCTCGCCCTGACGTTGTACCGGTTCATCCACGGCGACCTGGCCGAACTCTTCGATGGCGACGGCGATCCGTTGCGCTTTGACGGTCAGCTCATCGTGCTGGACCTTTCGGCGCAGTGGTCGTCCAACTCATTCTCGGTGGCGGCGTTGAGTGCCGTCGCGGCGGCGCAGCAAGTGGTCGCGGTGAAGGACGAACTCGGCTACTTGGTGCTCGACGAGGCGTGGGCGTTGCTATCGGACGCGCATGCGCTGCGCTGGCTGCAGGGCTCGTGGAAGCTGGCGAGGTCGCGAGGGCTGAGCCACGTGTTGGTACTGCACCGGTGGACGGACGTGGCGGCCGCCGGCGACGCCGGCAGCGCGCAACGTGAACGGGCCCAGGGACTGCTGCGAGAGTGTGAGACCGCCCTGCTCTTTCGCCAACCGCCCGATGAGGCGCGCGAGATGGCCGTGGCGCTCGCTCTGCACGCGCGCGAGGAGCGATACTTGACCGCGCTACCCAAGGGGGCCGCCCTCGCGCGCTACGGCACGCATCGATCGGTGGTGCGAGTGACGCCCGACGAAAGGGACCGCCAGTTCATCGACACCGATGGCGCCATGCGCGAGCAGATCGTCTAGTGGCCCGACGTGACCAGCCCGTGCTGGGCCAACGGACCTTCCGGGGTGTGGCGTTCGGTCGCCCCGTGACGCTCATGGCCAAGAGCTCGCTCTTGATCGTGGGGCCCACCCAGGTGGGCAAGACCTCATCGCTGGTGGTACCGGCGTTGCTGCGTTGGCCCGACGCGATGGTGGTGACCAGCGTCAAGAGCGACGTCGTGAGAACAACGCAACGTTGGCGCACATCGTTGGGCGACGTGCAGATTCTCGAGCCTGGCCGCGACGAGGGTCTGACGTGGAACCCCCTAGAGGGAGTTCATTCGTTGCGCCACGCCCTGCGCGTCGCGCGCGATCTCACGATCGGCGCCAAGGGACGCGGCGACACCGATTTCTGGAACGCGCTGGCGACCAAGTTGGTGGCCTCGCTGTTCGTGATGGCGAGTCAGCGTTCGCTCGGCATCTTCGACGTGGCCGCGGTGATCGAGAACCGACAGTTCGAGCCGTGGATTGCGAACGCGCCGGCGAGCGAGGCGAGCAATCTGCTCCAGACGTTTCTCGACCACGAACACAAGACGCTCGACGGTGTGATCACCACGGCCGAGACGATGTTGTTGCCGTGGCGCTTTCGCCAGCCCCTGGCCAACGTTCGCTCGGTCGTCGCCGGCGCGAATACGCTCTACCTCTGTAGTCCGCGCGGCGAGCAGCAACATTACGAATCGCTCTTTCGCGGGGCACTGCGCATGGTGCTCGAAGAGCAGCACCGCTTGGTGGATGAAGGCCGACAGCGTCGCCTCCTGCTGGTTCTCGATGAAGCGGCCACCGTGGCGCCGCTCGACGAGCTCGACCAACTCGCCGCGACCGTGAGCGGGCTGGACGTCACGCTGGTCACGGTGGTGCAGGACTTCGCCCAGCTGGTCGCGCGCTGGGGTGCGCGGGCGCCCACCATTGTCAACAACCACACGACGCGCGTGGTCATGGGTGGCCTGTCCGATCCCACGGTGGGCAAGTACTTTCCCGAGTTGATCGTGCCCAAGGAGGATCAGCGCACCTTGCCGCTGCGACAGCGGCCGGTGGGCAGCGCCTACGTGGTCGCCGGTCGCCGACCGGTCATTGAGGTGCGGGTTCGCCCGTGGTGGCGCAGCCGACGTCTGCGCACTCGTGGCGAGCGCGAGAGGTAACTACGATGCGCATGATGACAACGAGTGTCTCGCTCGACGAGCAGATTCTGGCGATCGACGTCGGGGCGACCAACACGAAGTTCTGCCACGTCGACCCGGACGGAACGTTGCTCGAGACGGTACGACGCCAGCGCACAAACTATCCCTGCACTCCCGATCGGTTGGTCGACGTGTTAGTCACGAGGATCGAACGGTCCGCCAGCTCGCGGGTGGGGGTTGGTTTTCCGGGCGAACTGTGCGATGGTCTCGTGACCAATCCGGCGAACCTGGCGCGTCCCGGTGGCATCACCACCGAGATTGACCTGCAACTCGACCGGGCGTGGCGAGGTTTCGAGCTGCAAGAGGCGTTGCGCATCGCCACGGGGCGCGATGTGCGGGTCGTGAACGACGCCACGCTCGCGGCCTTCGGGTGCTGCACCGGTTCGGGGACCGAACTCGTGCTGACGCTCGGCACCGGGATGGGCCTCGCGTGCGAGATCGACGGCCAACTGCAAGACGTGCGTTGCGTGGGATTCGAATCGTTCCTCGACGCTCGCACGTACGATCAGGCGCTCGGCGAGCGTTCCCGGGCCGAGGACGAGGCACGCTGGCGAACGTGGCTGGGCTTGGCCGTGGTTGGACTGGCCTTGGAGTTCGGTGCGACGACCGTGCACCTGGCGGGCGGCAACGCCAAGCGGTTGGCGCTCAATACCTTCGCCGATCTGGCGGGTCCGGTCGTCATTCACGGCAACGACGCGTCACTGCACGGCGGGGCCAAACTCTTTTACAACTGAGCGAGGTCCACGGCGCACGTGGCGAGCACGCCGGCGAAGGTGCGGCAGGCCTCGTCGTCGACGGCGAAGTCCGGGCTGTGGTGCTGGCCACTCGTTCCGTCGTTCAGTGCTCCGCCGACGAACATGTAACAACCCGGGATGCGGTTGAGAAACTCGGACACGTCGTCGCTGGGTGACACCGGTGGCAGGTCCAGGACGTTGGCGGCGCCGACCACCTGCGCGGCGCTCGCGATGACGTGTTGAGCAACGTCGGCGGCGTTGACGACGGCGGGCGTTCCGTCGTGCAG
>PLXU01000070.1 GCA_003151555.1 Acidimicrobiaceae bacterium
CTCTCGGGCCAGCGCTTGAGGGTCTCCTCGTGCAATTGGGCGGCCGTGTTGACGGCCACCACTTCAATGGCCCCGGCCACGTCGAGCGCCAACGGCCGCGACGAGGTGGTGATCAGGGTGACCGTCGCGCCGAGGCGCTGGGCCACCTCGGCCAACGCGTGGCCCTGGCGGNNGCCGCGCACGATGCGCTCGATCAGGGTGAAGATGACCTCGGGTTCGGGGAGGCGCCCGACTCCCTCGTCGCCCCCGGCTAGGTGACCGGTCTCGGGCTCGAGGACGAGCACGCCGCGCCGACGCAACGTTGCCAGGTTCTCCTGGACCGAGGGTTGCTCCCACATTTCGGTGTGCATAGCCGGACACAGCAGCACCGGGCCGCGCGAGGCCAGCAGCGTGGCGCTCAAGAGGTCGTCACCCAGGCCCATGGCGTAGCGGGCAATCAGATGGGCGGTCGCCGGCGCCACCACGATGAGGTCGGCGCGCTGGGCTAAGTAGGTGTGGGGAATCGGCGTCGCGACATCACCGAAGAGCGAGCTGCGAGTGGGTTCGCTGGCCAGGGCCGAAAAGGTCTCGGCGCCCACGAAGCGCAGGGCGTCGGGGGTCAGCACCGGAGAGACGAAGTAGCCCGCGTCGCGCAGCAGGCGCAGCAGTTCAACGGACTTGTAGGCGGCGATGCCGCCGGCTACTCCTAGGACTATGCGAGGTGCGGGCGAATTAGGCGTCGCGGAGGGCATCGGTGAAGGCATCCAGGTCGTTATTCGCGTCCTGGCGGGCCTGCTCCAACGCTTCAATTTCCAAGCGCTCGGTTTCAATCTCGTCGGCGGTGGGACGGTGGAACTCCAGCTTGCCCTGGTAGAGCTCCTCCAACGCCAGCGACAGCGACTTGTTCGACAGCGACGTCACCTGAGGCGGGATGAGGGCCCCGTGGCCCTGGCCCAGGCCGTTGTAGTACTCATTAATCTCGCGCGCGCGAATTGCCGCCACGCTCACCAACGTGAACTTCGAGTCGCCCACCTTGTGCAGGAGGTTCTCGATCGGTGGGTCAACCAGGGTGGGGCGTTCTACGCTCACGATTTAGTCCTTTTCCAGGGGGTCTCGTCGAGGCCGACGAAGTTCTTCCAGTATAGAGAGGATTTCGCCCGTGGCGCGCTCGAGGTCGTCGTTGACCACGACGTAGGTGGCCAAATCATGGCCTTTGGACAGTTCATAGGGCGTGCTGGAGAGTCGTTTCGCGACGTGTTCGTCGCTGTCGCCGCGCTCGCGCAGTCGCTCCTCGAGTCGCACCATCGAAGGCGGCAGGATCAAGAAGACCACCGCCCCGGGGTGCTGGCGGCGAACCTGTTCGGCGCCCTGGACCTCGATCTCGAGCAGCACGTCCTGGCCTGGATCGGGCGTGGGCACCGGCGTGCCATACAGGTTGCCATGGAACTCGGCCCACTCGAGGAATCGGTCGTCATCGATGGCCCGCTCGAAATCCTGTCGCTCGACAAACACGTACTCCTCACCTTTTTCGGTGCTGCGCCGCGGGCGCGTCGTCCAACTTCGAGAGAGCCAGAGCTGGTCGTCGCTCGCCACGAGGCGCTGGGCTAGTGTCCCCTTCCCCACCCCGCCGGGGCCAATCAACACCACCAGCAGAGGCTCAGCGGACAAGAGCTCGAAACAGTTCAGCGCGTTGCTTGGGACCCAGGCCGCGAATACGACGGGTCTTGGCAATCGAGGCGCGCGACATTATCCGCTCGGCCTTCACTTCGCCGATCGACGGCAACGAGCTGATCAGATCGTGCGCACGCATCTGCGCCACGCACTCTTCGCGATCGGCCAGTTCGAACAGCTCCTCTAGGGAGAGATCGCCCGACTTGACCATTCGCTTCACTTCGGCGCGGCGACGTCGATTCGCGACCGCGAGCCGAGAAGCTTCGACCCGCTGATCTTGCGACAGTAACGGCGGCGTGGGAGTCACGTTTTTTAGAATACTCCTCCGCCGCGCCGCGTGTTCAGAGAAGGGCGGCGCTCAAATCGTCGCGCCACCGCCGGGCGGCGTCGCGCAGGCCGGCCCTCTCGGGACCGGCTTCGAGCACCGCTCGACTGACGCTGGCCAGCACCGTGGCCGGCGGGCAACGACCGAAAAGTCGCGCCACGTGATCGGCCGTCGCTCCCTGAGCGCCCACGCCGGGCACCAGGAACGGACCGCCGAGCGACGCCAGATTGAACTCGGGGTGGTCGCGCGTGGCGCCCAACACAACGCCCAACGAACCCAGACCGTCGTCGCGTTGGTTGCGTTCGGCCACCGAGCGCAGCACCAGGTCCTCGACCCGTTCGTTGTCCTCGGTGCGCGCGAGTTGCACGGCGCGACCGTCATCGTTGGAGGTGGCGGCCAGGACGAAGACGCCGCGGCCGAAGTGCGTTGCGAGGTCGAAGAGCGGCGCCAGCGCCGCGAACCCGACGTACGGGCTGGCGGTGACCGCGTCGGCCACCAGGGGCGATCGTTCGTGCAGCCACGCCTCGGCGTAGCCCTCGTTGGTGAGCGCGACGTCGCCGCGTTTCGCGTCGGCCACGATCAAAATGTCGGCGTCGCGCGCGTCGGCCATCAGGCGCTCGAGCACCCGGTACCCGTCGGCGCCGAAGCGCTCGAAGAACGAGACTTGGGGCTTGATGGCGGCCGCCGTGTCGATAACGGCCTCCAGGACCGCCAGCGAGCAGAATTCGAGCCCCTCCACCGAGTCGGGCCGGTCCCAGGACTCCAGCAACTGGCGGCTGGGATCGATGCCCACGCACAGCGGTCCCAGCGCGCGGATGCGCGATTGCAAACGAGTACCGAACGAATCAGCCATGGGCGGCCCCCACGATCTCGTCGATGTCGTTGACGTGGTGACGTCGCATCCACTCCTCCACTTCCTTTTGAATGATCCACGGCGCACGGGGATTGGCGAAGCTCGCCGTGCCGACTTCCACGGCATTGGCCCCGGCCATCAACATGGCGACCGCGTCCTCACCGGTGCTGATGCCGCCCACGCCGACAATGGGCGTCGAGGGGAAGGCGTCGCGACATTCGTACACCGCGCGCAGCGCCACCGGCAGGATGCCCGGCCCGCTGAGCCCACCCACTCCGTTACCCAACGCGGCGCGTCGCTGCTCGATGTCAATCGCCATGCCGAGCACGGTGTTGACGAGCACCAGGGCCGTCGCCCCGGCCTCGAGCGCCGCCGCGGCGACGGTCACCAGGTCGGGCGTGTTGGGGCTGAGCTTCACCCACAGCGCCAGGCCGGCGTCGCGACTCGTCGCCACGATCTCGGCGGTCGCGTTGGCCGAATGCGCGAAGATGCGCGAACGATCCTCCAGGTTGGGACAGCTGGCGTTCACCTCGAGCGCGATCACCTCGGCGCCGCGCATCAAACGCGCCGCGTCGGCGAACTCGCCGACGTTGCGGCCCCAGATCGATCCGACCACGCGGACCCCGCGCGCGTGTAGCCCCGCCAGGTACTGTTCGCGCCAGGCTTCGACGCCGGGACCGGCCAGTCCCACGGCGTTGAGCATGTGCTCGCCCGAGGCCACGACCCGGGGCGGTGGGTTGCCCGGCCACGCGAACGCCGCCAGCGATTTGACCACCACGGCGCCCAATCGGCTGAGGTCGCCGTAGCCGGCCAGTTCGTCGCCGTAGCCCGAGGTGCCGGCGGCCGTCATCACGGGACTGGGCAGGTGCACTTCGCCCACTCGCGTCGCCAGCGGGTTAGCGCTCACGGGTGCAGTTCCTGGAGCGAGCGCACCCGCCAACCCTTCGAGCGCGTGTCGTTAATACCCTTGGCCGCGGCGAATCCGGCGCTCAGGGTCGTCAGGCAGGGCACCGCGTGCGCGACGCAGGCCGTGCGAATCTGCGCGCCGTCGGCCCGGGCGCCGCCGCCCGATGGCGTGTTGACCACCAGGTGGACCTCGCCCGAGGAGATCATCGAGACCGCGTTGACCCCGAGGTCGGCAAGGCCCACCTTGCCCACCAGGGTGGCCACCTCGACGTCGTGAGCCCGCAGGTACCCGGCCGTGCCGACGGTGGCGGCAATCGTGAAACCCAGTTCGCTCAGTTCTCTCGCCAGCGCGAGGCCCTGCACTTTGTCGCGATCGGCCAGCGACATGAAGACCTGCCCCTTGTCCGGCAGTTTGGTACCGGCCGCCAGTTGGGCCTTGGCGAAAGCAATGCCAAAACTCTCGCCGATGCCCATCACCTCGCCGGTCGAACGCATCTCGGGCCCCAGGACCGTGTCGACGCCCGGGAAGCGGCTGAAGGGCAGGACCGCCTCCTTGACGCTGACGTAGCTCGGCACCGGCGTGGCGTTGGGTACCATGCCCGCCTCGCGCAGTTGTTCGAGCGTCTCGCCCATCATGACCCGCACGGCCACCTGGGCCAGCGCGACGCCAGTGGCCTTGGCGACGAAGGGCACAGTGCGACTCGCGCGCGGGTTGGCCTCAAGGACGTAGACCTCTTCGTTCTTGACGCCGTACTGCACGTTGATGAGCCCCACCACGTCGAGCGCCTCGGCGATCTTCGTGGTGCTCTCGTGCAGGGTCTCGAGCACGTGAGCGCTCAATGACTGGGGCGGCAGCGCGCAGGCCGAATCGCCCGAGTGCACGCCCGCCTCTTCCACGTGTTCCATGATGCCGGCCACGAAGATATCACCGCGTGCGTCACGCACCGCGTCGACGTCCACTTCAATGGCGTCTTCAAGGAAACTGTCGATCAGGATCGGCCGACTGGCCGACACGCCGCCTTCGCGGGCCAATGAGCCGTACGCGCTGGTGAGGTCGTCCATGACCCGCTCTAACGCCACGTCGTCGTAGACAATCTCCATGGCCCGGCCGCCCAGCACGTAGCTCGGACGGATGAGCACCGGGTAGCCAATCCGCTTGGCGATGAGGCGCGCTTCGCGCAACGTCAGCGCGACGTCGCCCGGGGGTTGGCGAAGACCCAGCGAGTGGCAGATCTGCGACCACCGCTGGCGGTCTTCGGCGGCGTCGATCGACGACACCGGGGTGCCCAGCACCAAGGCCGGGTCGATCGAGTGCGATAGCTTGAGCGGGGTCTGGCCCCCCAGGGCAACGAGGACACCCAACACGCGGGCCCCGTCGACGCAGGCCGCCTGTTCGGCCCGGATGACCTCGTCGAGGTCCTCGGCGGTGAGCGGCTCGAAGTAGAGGCGGTCGGACGTCGAGTAGTCGGTCGAGACCGTCTCGGGGTTGCAGTTCACCATGACCGTCTCGTAGCCCATCTCGCGCAGCGCCAACGAGGCGTGCACGCAGCAGTAGTCGAATTCGATGCCCTGGCCAATCCGGTTGGGTCCCGAACCAAGGATGAGCACGCGGTCGCGCGAGGAAGTCGCGACCTCGCTGGTGTCTTCGAACGTGCTGTAGTGATACGGCGTGGTCGCCGCGAACTCCGCGGCGCAGGTGTCGACGGTTTTGAACGTGACCTCCACGCCGGCCGCGCGTCGTAGTGCGGTTACCTCACGGGTGGTGGCGCCGGTGAGGTTAGCGATTTGGGGGTCCGAAAAGCCGTACTGCTTGTAGCGCCGCCAGCCACGGCGGTCCAGCGTCGAAAGGTCGAGGCCGCCGCCAAGTTCGCGTTCTCGCTCGATGATCTGCATCAACTGCTCGATGAACCACCCGTCGATCTTGGTGCGCGCGACCACTTCGTCGAGCGAGGCGCCGCGCCAGAGCACTTCGTGCAGCGCAAAGAGCCGCTCGGGCGTCGCCACTTCGCAGCGGTGCCAAAGGGTCGTATCATCGAACTGCGCGAACTCGTGGTCGCCGCCGAGCGCGAAACCGAGGCGGCCCTGCTCGAGTGAACGGATGGCCTTCTGCAGCGACTCCGCGAAGTTGCGGCCAATGGCCATCGCTTCGCCGACCGACTGCATGCGCGTGCCGAGTTCCGGGGTGGTCCCGGGCAGCTTCTCGAAGGCCCAGCGCGGGATCTTGGTGACCACGTAGTCAATCACCGGCTCAAAACTGGCCGGCGTGACACGGGTGATGTCGTTCTCAATCTCGTCGAGCCGGTAGCCCACGGCCAACTTGGCCGCAATCTTGGCGATGGGAAAGCCGGTGGCTTTACTGGCCAGCGCGGACGACCGGCTCACGCGCGGGTTCATCTCGATGATGGTCATGCGCCCATCATGCGGGTTCACCGCGAACTGCACATTGCTGCCGCCGGTCTCCACGCCAATCTCGCGGATGCAGGCAATCGCCGCGTCGCGCATCACC
>PLXU01000196.1 GCA_003151555.1 Acidimicrobiaceae bacterium
GTCGTGCTGTGGCCCGGTTGGGACACCCATCCCCTCGAGCGGGTGAGCCCCGACAGTGCGGCGATGGCGACGCGGACCTTATTGCGCTGGCAACTGCGCCAAAAGGATCGACCTCACGTCGTGGTGGCTTCGGCCCGTTCGATCGCGCAACTGCTGGCGCCCGAACCCCTGCAGCCGCCTCTGCTGGTGCGCCGGGGCAGCGAACTCGACCGCGACAGCTTCATTGGCCAACTCGCGGCCCTGGGGTACCGCCGCGAGAGTTTGGTGGAGCACCGCGCGGAGTTCGCGGTACGCGGAGGCATCGTCGACGTCTGGCCGGCCCAGGGCCACCAACCCTTGCGGCTCGACTTCTTTGGCGACGAGATTGATCGGCTCACCACGTTCGACATTGCCAATCAGCGTTCGATGCTCGACCTTCAAGAGGTGACCATCGCCGCGGCGCGCGAATGGATCCCCGACGAGGCCACCCGAATGCGCGCCGAGGATCTGATCACCTCGGCTCCGTGGGGCCGCTCCAACTTTGACCGCCTCGCGACCGGCCAACTCTTCGACGGCATGGAGGGCTGGATGGCGCTGTTCATCGACGAGCCCACCACCTTGCTCGACGAGGTCGAGGGCGCGATCTGCGTGGTCGTTGAACCGGAGCGCGTGCGCCAGCGACTGGCCGATTTGCTCGACGAAGAGCGAGAACTCACCAACGCCGTCGCCGCCACCTGGCAGGCCGGCTCCGAGATTCCGCTGCTACACGCGCCATGGACGCGGGTGCTGTTGGGTCGCATCGACGTGGCCCTCGACGCCACGGTCGGCGCCTTGTCCGCCAGCACCACCGGCCTCGGTTCACCTCCCGTGGTCCACGGCGATGCGGCACGCATCGCCGCGCACGTGCGCAACTGGTCGGCCCAGCGCCGTGGCGTGGTGCTGACCTCCAACGCCGCGGCGGTCGAGCGCATGGCCGAGCAACTGCGCGCGGAGGGCCTCGCGGTCACCACCGACCCCGACCAGGTGCTCGAAGTTCGCATCACGGTCCTGCAGAGTTCGTTGCCCTCGGGTTTCAGTCTCGACGATCCCGAGATCGTGGTCTGGAGCGAGAGCGACCTGACCGGTCGGCGCACGGTGCACCGCGTCGCGCGCACACGCACCCGCAACGTCGACGGCTTCTTCGATGACCTGGCGGTGGGCAGTTACGTGGTGCACCGCCAGCACGGCGTGGCGCGGTTTTCGGGCACCACCACGCGCGCCATCAACGGCACGACGCGCGATTATCTCATCTTGCAGTTCAAGGACGGTCGAAGCTACTGGCCAACCGAACAGATCGACGCCCTCACCCCTTACTCCGGCGGCGACTCGCCGGCGCTGTCGCGCATGGGCGGCGCGGAGTGGCAAAAGACCCGGGCCAAGGCCCGAGCGGCGGCCTACCTGGTCGCCCAGGAACTGGTCGACCTCTACCGGATGCGTACCGTTGCCGTGGGTCACGCCTTCAGCCCCGACACCACCTGGCAGCGCGAGATGGAAGAACTCTTTCCCTACACGCTGACCGCCGACCAGGCCCAGGCCGTCGAGGACGTGAAGGCCGACATGGAACTGGCCCGACCCATGGACCGCTTGATCTGCGCCGACGTGGGGTTCGGCAAGACCGAAGTCGCCGTTCGGGCCATCTTCAAGGCGGTCCAGGACAACAAGCAGGCGGCCGTGCTGGTGCCGACCACCCTGCTCGCCAGCCAGCACTTCGCGACCATGACCGACCGCTTCGCGGGCTTCCCGGTCCACGTGGCGCTGCTCAGTCGCTTCGTCGACGACGTCGAAGCCAAGGAGACCCTGGCCGGCCTGCGCGAGGGCAAGGTCGACGTGGTCATCGGCACGCACCGACTCTTGTCTGAGAACGTGTCCTTCAAGGACCTCGGTCTGCTGGTCGTGGACGAAGAGCAGCGCTTCGGGGTCAATCACAAGGAGGCAATCAAGTCGCGCTCGATCGGGGTCGACGTCTTGACGTTGAGCGCCAGTCCCATACCGCGCACTCTGGAGATGGCCTTCGCCGGCATCCGCGACCTCTCGATGATCACCACGCCGCCGGCCGACCGCCGCCCGATTCTCACCCACGTCGGTGAGTATTCTGAGCCGGCCGTCGTCGAGGCCATCCGCCGTGAACTGCTGCGCGAGGGCCAGGTCTTCTTCGTGCACAACCGCGTGGCCGACATCGATCAGGCGGCCAGGCGCCTGGGTCAGCTGGTGCCTGACGCCCGTATTGCCGTGGCCCATGGTCAGATGGACGAGGGCACCCTCGAACAGGTGATGGTCGACTTCTGGGAGCGACGTTTTGACGTCCTGGTCTGCACCACCATCGTCGAATCGGGTATCGACCTGCCGTCGGTCAACACGCTGATCGTCGACCGCGCCGAACGGCTCGGTCTTGGCCAGATGCACCAGTTGCGCGGGCGCGTCGGTCGTAGTGCCCAGCGCGCCTACGCCTACCTCTTTCACCCGGNNATGCGCGACCTGGAGATCCGCGGTGCCGGCAACCTGTTGGGTCACGACCAGTCCGGTCCCGTCGCCGCGGTGGGTTACGACCTCTACGTGCAGTTGGTCGCCGAGGCGGTGGCCGACGCCAAGGGATTCGTCGTGCCCGAAGTAGTCACGGTAAATCTCGACGTGCCCGGCGAGGCGCACCTGCCCAAGGAGTACGTCGAGGCCGACGACGCCCGGCTCGAGGCCTACCGTCATCTCGCGGGCGTCACCACGATGGACGAGCTCGAGGACCTGCGCGCGGAGTGGCTCGACCGATACGGTGCGCTACCCAGCGCGGCGCTGGGACTGTTAGAACTGGCGCAGCTGCGCTTGACCTGCCTCACTCTTGGTATCAGTTCCGTGGTGGTCATGCCAGCAAAAGTGGGCGTGCGATCAAAACCAGTGGTGAAGCTGGGCCCGCTGGAGCTCTCGACGAGTCAACAGATACGACTGCGCCGACTCCACGGTTCGCGCGCGTACGTCGAAGCGACCAAGGAACTACGCATCGAGGTATCGGCCCAAGACGCCTCGCCCAAGGCGTTACTCCAACTGCTGGGTGCGCTGGTGGCGGTGACGACGAGCCAATAGTGGCGACTCGTTAGCATGGATAAAGTGCGTCGACTCATTGCCTTTCTCGTAGTTGCCCTCGTGGGAGCCGGGATTTTTGGCCTCTCCAGCGCCTCGTCCGGGCTCGGTGTCAATGGCGCGCGGATCTCGGGCAATACCTTTCGATCGGAACTGACCGCCATTGCCGCGACACCCGCGCTGCGGTGCTACCTGACCGCGCTCGATCCCGTGAGCTTCGTCAGCGGCGGAGGCGCCACTACGTTCGCCGCCTCCGGCGCCGCGGCCTGGGCCAACCTGCGCGTCGAGGGCCTCGCGATCACGCAGTACGCGACGCAGCATCTCAAGTACCACTCGACGGCCGCCACGCTGGCCAGCGCCAAGACGTCGCTCGAGAGCCAGCTGACCCAGGCCGCCGCCGCCAAGCAGTACCACTGCCCCGGGTCGGCCGCGGTCGCGCTGGCGGCCATGCCGGCGGAAATGCGAAACGCGGAGATCTCGTCCCAGGCCGCCTCGCTCTACCTGGTGAGCAAGCTCGACAAGACAATTCCGCTCACCACCAAGTCAGTCCAGGCGTACTACGCCAGTCACAGTGCCGACTACGACACCCTGTGCGTGAGTGTGGCCGTCGTGCCCCTCACCCAGACCAGCGCGTTCGCCACGGCCCAGGCGGGCGGCGAGTCGGTCGCCGCGTTGGCCACGCAATTCTCCATCGACTCTTCGAAGTCCAAGGGCGGCGCGGTCGGCTGCTTCGCGCCGACGTCGACCAGCTACGCCTCAGTGCGTAGCGACGTGGGCTCGACCGCGCTCAATGCGTTCCCCACCACTCCTCAGGACATCAGTTATAACGGCGCCACCGACGCGCTCTTCGTCGCACCCACCGCGCGCACCGTCACCCCCTACGCCCAGGCGGCCAGCGCGGTGCTGGCCGACCTGCAGGGCCAGAACGCCACCTCGGCCCACTCCGCCGAGCAGACGATCGTGTATCGCGCCGCCGTCGACGTGGACCCGGCGTTCGGGCTGTGGGGACTCAGCTCGGCCGGACCCGGTGTCTTCGCGCCCGGGCTGCCGGCCAAGGCGGACGTCACGCGCGCCAAGTCGTTGACGACTCGTGCCAGCGTCTATCAGTAGCCGCCCGGTCGTCCGCGTTGTTGGCCTAGGTCCCGGCGGCATCGAACTCGTCACCCAGCGCACGATGGAGTTGATACGAATCGCGCCAGTGGCGCGGCTGCGCACACGTATCCACCCCGGCGCCCGCGCGTTGGCCGACGTGGCGAGTTACGACGATTGGTACGAGCGGGCCGACTCCTTTGACGCGTTGTACGAAGAAATCGTCGACGACCTCGTGTTGCTCGCGACGACCTCGCCCAACGCCGAAGTGCTCTACGTCGTGCCGGGTTCGCCGACCGTCGCCGAACGCACGGTCGAACTACTGCGCGCGCGCACCGACGTCCGCACCATCACCGAAGCGGCCGTCTCGGTCATCGACGTGGCCTGCGCGGCGCTGGGCCGCGATCCCATGGCCAGCGCGTTGCGCGTGGTGGACGCGCTCTCTTCGAGCGAGCCCCTGCGCGGGCCGGGGCCGCTGCTGGTGCTGCAGACCTACGCGCCCGAGGTATTGGCGACCGTGGCGAGTCGACTGGCGAGTGCCACGTTGGTGACGGTGTTGCATCACCTGGGCCTCGACGACGAGGAGATCGTCACCATGCCGGCCGCCGAGTTGTCCATGTTCGCCCGGGCCGACCACCTCACGTCGCTGTGGATCGACGAACTGCGCACGGCGGGCGACGCCACCGACGACTTGTTGGACCTGATGCGTCGCCTGCGCGGCGAATGTCCCTGGGATCAAGAACAGGACCACGCCTCGTTGACGCGCCACTTGCTCGAGGAGGCCTACGAAGCGCTCGACGCGTTAGAAGCCCTGGTGCATGGCCAGGCGAGCGGCGAGCTGACCCACGAGGTGACCCTGCACGTGCAGGAAGAACTCGGTGACCTGTTGTTCCAGATCATCTTTCACGCCGAACTCGGCGACGAGGAGGATCTGTTCAGCTTTGCCTCCATTGCCGACGCGGTTCGTCTCAAGTTGATCAGTCGTCACCCCCACGTCTTTGGTGACGTGCAGGTGACGGGATCGAATGAAGTCGCGTCGCGTTGGGAGGAGTTGAAGCGCGCCGAGAAGGGCCGCGACAGCGTGACCGACGGCATTGCCTGGCAGTTGCCGGCGCTCACTCTGTACGCCAAGTTGTTGCGCAAGGCAGCGCACGTTGACCTGGTTCAGCCCGACGGTGAAGAGGCCAAGGCTCAATCGCTCGCGGCCATCACGGCGTTGCCGGTGCGCGCCGACGCGGCGAGCGACGCGGCCTCGACCTCGCGCGTCGAGGATGAGTGGGGTGACGCGTTGAGTGGCCTGCTTAACCTCGCGCAGTGGTCGGGCGTCGATCTCGAGGGCGTGCTTCGCACGCGCGCGGCGCGCCTGCGCGATGAGATTCGCCGAGCCGAGTCGCTTGGCCCCGTAATTGCACCCAAGTAACCTTGGGTTGGACCTTTAGGAGATGTCATGAGCGCAATTGAAGTCATCGTCGGCCGCCAGATACTCGATTCACGTGGCAACCCCACCGTCGAGGCGGAAGTGCACTTGGCGTCCGGGGCGTATGGCCGCGCCGCCTCTCCCTCGGGCGCGTCGACGGGGACGCGCGAGGCGGTCGAGATCCGTGACGGTGACGTTGCGTTCGGCGGCAAGGGAGTGCTCGGCGCCGTGCAGCACGTCAACGGCGAAATCCACGACGCCCTCGAGGGCTACGACGCCGGTGACCAGCGCGGCGTGGACTTCGCCATGATCGACCTCGACGGCACCGAGAACAAGGGCCGCCTGGGGGCGAACGCGATCTTGGCGGTGTCGCTGGCGGTCGCCAAGGCTGCCGCGATGGAGAGCGGGCTAGCGCTCCACCAGTACATCGGGGGAGTGAACGCGCACGTCCTGCCGGTGCCCATGTTCAACGTCGTCAACGGCGGCGTGCACGCGAAGAACTCGATCGACTTTCAAGAGTTCATGGTGATGCCCATCGGCGCCGCCACTTTCTCCGAGGCATTGCGGTGGGGTTCGGAGACCTATCACTCGTTAAAGAAGGTGCTCGACCAGCGCGGTCTGGCGACGTCGGTCGGTGACGAGGGCGGCTTCGCGCCGGATCTCGAGAACAACGAAGCGGCCGTGAAGATTCTGGTCGAGGCGATCGAGGCCACCGGACGAGCGCCGGGGCGCGACGTGGCGATTGCCCTGGACCCGGCCTCGAGCGAATTCTTCCGCGACGGCGCCTATCACCTCGACGGCGAAGGCCGGGTCCTGTCGAGTCTCGAGTTGGTCGACTATTGGGCTGATCTGGCGAGCCGATACCCGATTGTCTCGCTCGAAGATGGCATGGCCGAGCAGGACTGGGACGGCTGGGTGGCGCTCACCCAGCGATTGGGCGAGCAGATCCAGTTAGTGGGTGACGACAACTTCGTGACCAACTCGACGCTCCTGCAAAAGGGCATCGACGGGGGCGTGGCCAACTCAATTCTCATCAAATTGAACCAAATCGGCACGCTCACCGAGACCTTGGACACCATCCGACTCGCGCACACGAACCGCTACAGCACGGTGATTTCGCACCGATCGGGCGAAACCGAGGACGTTTCTATCGCCGATCTCGCGGTGGCGACCAACGCCGGTCAGATCAAGAGTGGCGCGCCGGCACGTTCGGAGCGTGTGGCCAAGTACAATCAATTACTGAGACTTGAGGAACAACTCGGTGATCAGGCTCGTTTTCTAGGTGCAACGTCTTTGTCGGGGGCGGTCGGTGACAGCAACACATAGCTACATAAATCAGGACCGTAACCACTGGATGCTGCCCCTGGCCGTGGTGACGGCCCTCGCGACGCTGGTGTTCTGGTTCCCGCTCAGCGCCCTGTGGCACCAGCAGAGCGAAATAAGCGCCACGACGGCCCAGATCGCCGCCATCAGACAACAAGACGCGGCCCTGAAGTTGCAGGCCAAGTCCGTCTCGTCCAAGTCCGCGGCGACCCTGCTCGCGCGCTCGCAGTACCAGTTGGTCTACCCCGGCCAGAGCCTCATCCAGGTGCTGCCCGGCGACGGTTCGGGCAAGGTCTCTCAGAGCACCGGCGATCCGGGCCTCCAGCCGCTGGTGTCGCCCTCGTCGGTCTCGTCACTCGCCGCCAGCGCGGCCGGTACGCAAGTGAAGAAGCACGGTTCGTCCACCGGCTTCGTCGCGCGATTCGTGCGCACCCTAGAATTCTGGCGTTGAGCACCTTTCATGACGCGTCGCCCGACGATCTCGCCGCGGTAGAAGAACTGCTGGGCCGGCCGCTGGCCGGTCGATGCGCGGTGGTCGTGCGCCGCGACGACGGTCGCCCGGTGGTCATCGAAAATGAACCCCACCTGCGTGACGGTACGCCCATGCCGACGCTCTACTGGCTCGTCGACACGGACCTGCGCGACGCCGTGAGTCGCCTCGAGGGCGGCGGCGGCGTGCACCGCTTCGAACAGCTGGTCGACGCGCAGCACCTGGCGCGCACCCACGACGAGTACGCGCAACGTCGCGCCGAGGCCGTCGTGCGCGCCGATCTCGTGGCGGCCACCGGGGGCGTGGGCGGGACCCGGGTCGGGGTGAAGTGCCTGCACGCGCACCTGGCCAACTTCTTGGTGGGGGCTGATGACCCCGTCGGCGCCTTGGTCGCCCAGAGCATTGAAGTGCCCAACGTGATACGCCAGGGTGTACGTGACTGACGCCGTCGCCGCGCTCGACTGCGGCAGTAACTCGACTCGCCTGTTGATCGAAGATGCGAACGGCGTGGCCCTTCGTAGAGAGATGCGCATCACGCGCCTCGCCCAGGGCGTCGACGCCTCGGGCCGACTCGTCGATGACGCCTTGGCGCGCAGCTACGACGTGCTTCGCGAGTACCGAGGGTATATGGACGAGGCCGGCGTGCAGCGCGGACTGCTCGTCGCCACCTCCGCGGTGCGCGACGCGAGCAACGGGGACCTGTTTCTCGCCCAGGCGCACCTCATCACCGGAGTACCGGGCGAGGTGTTGAGCGGCGCGCAGGAGGCGAGCTACTCCTACGCGGGCGCGACGTCGGACTTAGCGCCCGACTCACGCACCACGGTGATCCTCGACATTGGGGGTGGATCGACCGAGATGGCCATGATGCTCGGCACCACGATGTTCAGCTACTCCATGCAATTAGGTTGCGTGCGCGTCACCGAACGGGCCCTCGGTCGCGACGCGGTGACGCCGGAGCGCGAAGTAGCCGCGCGCAAGATGATTGACTTCGAACTGGACCGGGCCTTCGGCGCGGTGCCGGCCTTCGCCACGGTGGCCGGACAGGTCCGCCTGGTCGGTCTGGCCGGCACGATCGCCACGCTGGCCCAACTGGACTCGGGACTCTCCGTCTACGACCGTGACGTGGTCCATCATCGTCGCCTGAGTCGAGCGACCGTGCAACACTGGCGCGACCGGTTGGCGAGCGAGTCGCCGGAAGTTCGCCTCACGCATCCGGGCATGGTGGTCGGGCGCGAGGACGTACTGGTCGCGGGACTCTACGTGCTTGACGAGGTGATGCAGCGACTCGCGGTCGACGAACTCATGAGCAGCGAGAACGATATCCTCAACGGCATCACGGCGTCGCTGTCGTCTGGTCATCGTGCGTGAGGGGCCGGCACCTGTCACGATATGGGTATGAGGATTAGTCAGTGGTGACCACTCGAAGCTCGGTTTTCTCACCTATCACGCTGCACGGTCGGCGCGTGATACTGCGCACCATGAACGAGCAGGACTACGAGGGTTGGCGAGAGGTGCGCGTGCGCTGTCACGACTGGCTGGTGAAGTGGGAACCGCGCTCGGCCCATGCCTCGTCGCTCGCCGAGGACCAGCGCAGTTTCGTTAGCCGCTGCGCGGTACGCGAACGCGAACGCCAAATGGGCACGGCTTTCGGCTTCGGCATCTTCTTCGGTGGTCGCTTCGTCGGCGAGATCACGCTGTCGTCAATTCAGCGCGGCCCGCTGCAGTCGGCCTTCATTGGCTACTGGATCGATGAGTCCGTGGCCGGCCAGGGTCTCATGCCCGAAGCGGTGGTGACCATCCTGCAGTACTCCTTCGAGTCGCTGCGCCTGCATCGCTTGGAAGTCAACATCATTCCCCGCAACGGCCCGTCGCGCCGGGTGGTGGAGAAGCTCGGCCTGCGCAGCGAGGGCGTGGCCGAGCGTTACCTCGAGATCGACGGCGCCTGGGNNGGGAGGACCACGCGCGCTACGCGATCACCGCCGAGGAGTGGGGCGACCGCGCACCCGAGCTCGTGGCTAACTGGATCCTGCCGCGCGAGAACTACACCGCGTCGTAGGTTCGTCCGCGTAGTTCGTCGAGCCCGGCCGTTCGCAGCGTGCCGTTGAGCACTTCGGCGATACCCAGTCCGGCCAACGAGCCGTCGCGCGGGAGCACGAGTAGCGAGTTGGTCGTGCCGCGCGCGACCACCAGACCCAGCACCCGGGTTGATCGCGCGGCAGCAATGACGTCGCTCAGCGATACGTCGCGCTTAAGCTCCACCACCGGGTTCACGTAACGGGTGCGCGGCAGCGCGCGCAGATCGCGGACCATGGCCAGCGTGTCGCGGCCCATGCGCACCGACGAGCCGCTGATGTCGTCCCACGTCACGCTGAGCGGCGTGACAAGCAGTCCCAACTGTTTGGCCAAGTAAAAAATTTCGGCATCGAAGGCGAAGCCGTCGATGAGGCCGAGAAGTCCGAGGACTCGGGCCGGGCCCCGTTGAAAACCCTTGCACCCGCACTGGGTGTCGCGCAGCGTCGTGCCGCTGTAGTGGCGCGCCAGACGGTTGAACGTCTTGGCGGCCCAGGTGCGAAGCGCAGAGTCGTACTCAATGTGCCCGTGGTCAACTCGCGAACCCGGCACCAGCTCGGAACCGGACAGCGCCACCACGATGTCGACGAAGTGACGGGGATTGACCGACATGTCGGCGTCGGCGGCGATGAGACACTGGCCCTGGGCAACCGCGATGCCCAGTCGAACGGCCGCCCCCTTGCCACGGTTGACGGGCTGTTGGATGAATTGGGTGTGGGGCAGCGCACCGTAGAGTTCCCGGGCGATTCGCATGGTCTCATCGATCGAGCCGTCATCGATCACGACGACTTCGGTGTCGGAGGGGTCTAATTCGTCGAGAATGGGGCGTAGTCGCTCGAAGCCAGTTGCGAGTCTCGGCGCTTCGTTGTACGCGGGAATGACAATGGAGGTGCGGATGGCTGACTCGAAACTTATGGCCGGGTCGCGCCAACGAGGCCGAAGGTGAAGATTGGCTCGTACGAGACGTTGGTGCCGCTGTGCGCCGCGGCGATGACGGTGGACGAGCCGTAGGGACCACTACCGGCGTACATCACCACGTGGTCAACCGCGTGGTCGCCGTCGAGGTTGAAGTAAAAGAGCAGGTCGCCCGGCTGCAACTGGCTCAACAAGACGCGCTTCATCGCCGGGTACTCCGTTTCGGTGGTGCGCGGAATGGCGATTCCGGCCTTGCCCCNNGCCGCCCCAGACGTAGGGCACGCCCAACTGCGATTCGGCCCAGTGCAAGGCCAGGTTGCCCTGGGCGGTGCCCGCGATTTCGGTGATGATCGGCGGGGCCGCCGCCGCGATGGCCGCGAGCACCGCGTTGGCCGCGGGGGTGCCGCCCACCGCGGACGCGGCCGCGACGGCCTCCTCTTCACCGGCGATGTTGCGCGCTCGCGCCGCCGCCGCGCCGGCCGCGATCTCGTAGGCGATTATCTTCGCCCTGAGCTCTCGGGTCACCTCGGTCAACGTGGCCTGCGTGGCGTTTACGTTCGCCACGTTCTCCTGGAGCAACGCTTGAATGTGCTGGGTCTGTTGCTGGGACTTGTTGCGCTGCACGATGACGTCACTCAACGTGGTGGCCAGAGACTCCTTGGCCGCTACGTACGCGTCCTTTAATTTTGTCAGGTTGCCGATGACCTCATCCTCGTAGACCATGCGCGCGTCGCTGGCGGTGACGTCCTGGTTGAACAGCGCCATGATCTGGGCCTCGGACGCACCCAGTACGTAGGCGGCGACCACGGCTTTGACGAGCGCCTTGCCCGTGACGGCGATGGACGCCCGTTTTGCCGCCTCCTTGCCCTGCAGGTCGGTGATGTGGCTCTTGATGTCGGCCAGTTGCACTTTGGCGGCGTCGTACTCGTTGGCCGTGCGCTCGCTGGTCTGTTCTTCTTGGGAGAGGGTGGCCGACAATCGGGCGATTTCAGCCTTGGTTTGCGCGATCGTGGCGGCGCCGGCCGTGGCGGGTACCGCCAGGCCGGACAGCACCAGCGCGGTGATTGCCAAGAGGGGAGTTGATCGAGTCGTGCCCCGACGACGCACGCGAATCATTAAACCAGCCTAGTTAGTGAACATAAGAAAAAAGGAGTATTGCAACTCGCAGCGATGCGTTACGGTTACAGCGCGACATTCCCGCGTGGGGGCGTAGCCCAATTGGNNGCCTCCAGTGAGGGTTCGAGTCCCTCCGCCCCTACGCGCGGAGTTCCCGGAATTTTTACGTGGGACTTTGTATAGATACGTATACGAAAGTCAGTCGTCGTTACGCGTTTGGTGCCGTCCACGGTTTCTTTAGTAGCGTGGCACGCGTGGCTAAGAGTGCATCAGGGAAGATGGTTAGTAGGGTCGGGGCGACCGGAGGCGGCAAGGCCTACAAGAAATCTCGACCCGGCAACTACTACGGAGTGCTCGCGGTCATCGTGGTCCTGGGTCTACTTTCGGCGGTAGTGGCCCGCTACGACTACCAACACCCGACCAAGGCGAAGCACGCCACGGCCCCGGCCATTGGCACCACCTGGTTCGCCGGACTCTCCATTCAGGCTTGCGGAACCACCCTGCCCGACCTCGTTCCGGACCCGATTACCGCGGGCGGATTCATCGTCAAGATCGCCAACGTCGTCCAAATAAGTCCGACCACCGCGGCCGACGCCGGCGCCAACGCCACCCTCTCGCAGTTCGCCGACGAGTACCCCGGTCTGATCGCGAGTTCGAATGAGTTGGCGGTGCCCAACGGCAAGGGCCAGGCCGTTGCCAAGACCACCTACCGCAATGGTCAGGCCTGCCCCTCGACGTCTAAGTACGCCGGCCAGACCGGCAAGGTGACCTACGCCTACTGGTCATCGATTTCTCAGAAGAAGCCCACCATCACGACCAACCCCACCACCATCAAGTTCAAGGAGTACATGCGCGTGACCATGGCCTTTGAGCCCACGGGCGTGACGCCGACGGCGCCTAGCGCGAAGACGGTGGACGCGATGGTGGTCGCTGGCTCGTCGGCCACCACCACCACCACGACCGTGGCCCCCGCCACCACCACCACGACCGGCGGCACGACGACAACCACAGTTCCCTCCACCACCACCACGAAGGGCTGATCTTGAAGTCGATCATTCTGGTCGGCGGGGAGGGCACGCGTTTGCGCCCGCTGACGTACCAGACGCCAAAGCAAATGCTGCCCCTGGTGGGCGTGCCCATGATCGAGTGCGTCTTCGAGGAGTTGGCCAGCCACGGTGTAACCGACGCCGTTCTTTCGCTCGGCTACCTGCCCGACCGCTTCACCGAGGCCTACCCCACGAGCGTGATCGCCGGCGTGAACGTCACCTACGCGGTGGAACCCGAGCCGCTCGACACCGCGGGCGCGATTCGCTTCGCGGCCGAGCAAGCAGGTCTCGACGAGACCTTCCTCGTGGTCAACGGCGACGTGCTCACCAACCTCGACGTCACGAAATTTCTGGCCTTCCACCGCACGCAGGGCGGCGAAGCCACGATCGCGCTGCACCGAGTGGAGGACCCCTCGCGTTTTGGCGTGGTCCCCACCACGCCCCAGGGCCGCGTCATTGCCTTCGTGGAAAAACCTCCCCGCGACGAGGCGCCGACCAACCTCATCAACGCGGGCACGTACATTTTTGAACCCAGCGTGTTGGACCGCATCGCGCCCACCGGCCGCGTCAGCATCGAGCGCGATACGTTTCCGGCCCTCGCCGCCGACGGCGTGCTCTACGCCATGGCGGACAACGCCTACTGGCTCGACACCGGACTGCCCCAAACGTACTTGCAGGCCAACATCGACATCCTCAACGGACGCGACGTGCGCCACTCGGTGGCAAAGATAGTGAACGGATCATGGTCGCACCGATCGAGCAAGGTCGACAAGAGCGCCACCCTGGTCAACGCGGTGGTCGACCGCGACTGTTACGTCGGCGCCAATGTGGTGCTCGAGAACGTTGTCCTCTTGCCGGGTGCGGTCATCGAAGAGGGCTGTCAGGTCCGATGGTCCATCATTGGACCCGAAGCGGTCATCGGGAGCTTTTCGCGCCTCGGCGCGACCTGCGTGGTCGGCGCCAAGGAGCACGTGGCTCCCGAGTCGGTGCTGTCGGGTGAAGTTCGCCTGGGCGGCGTGTAGCTAACGAAAGAGGTCATCGTTCGCGGAGCGAACGATGTGTTCGCCGACCGAACCCTCGCCGAAGTACGAGTCGTCTAGGCCGCGCAGCAACGCGAAGGGCGTGCCCTGCGCCTTACCCAAGACCAGGTTCGCCGCGCCCGCGATTTCGTCAACGATGGCGACCTCGGTCGCCTCGAGCGTTCGACCATTGGCGTCGGTTGTCCCGCGCAGGTCCAGCACCGGTTTGAGACCGGCCGAGCCAAGCGCCACGTCGGTGACGCCGTTGCGCCAGACCCGTCCGAAGGTGTCGGTGATGACGACCGCTATGTCAATCGAGCAGCGCCGAGCGACCTCGGCGCGAAAACGGCGCGCCGAACGGTCCGGCTCTTTGGGCAGCAGTACGGCCGTGCCGTCGGCGGTGTTCGAGAGGTCGACCCCCGCGTTGGCGTTGATAAAGCCGTGGCGCGTCTGGGTGATGCGCAACGGGCCACGGCGACGCAGCACGCGGGCCGCTTCTTGTTCGACGAGCGCCACCTTGTGCGCCTCGGTGCCGTCAAAGGCCACCACCTGGCCCTCGGACTTGGAGACCACTTTGCTGGTGACGACGATCAGGTCGTGGTGTCGCAACGTCTCGCCCTGATGGCCAAGCGCGTCGAGCAACAGCGTGACGAGGTCGTCGCCCTTGTCGATATTCCCCACGCCGCGAATTGCTACGATGCGCAGTTCGTTCACGACAGCACCACCTGGGCCAGTCGCTGCGCGTTCGCAGGATCGGCCATGATGGTGGTGGTCACGCGCACGTTGATGCCGCGCGCTCGGATGTCGTCGCTCAGTGCGGCGTCGGCCTCGTCGATGACGAGCGTCCCGATGAGACCCTCGTAGAAGTCGGCCACGCCCACGCTCGACACCTCCCAGCCCATCTCGGCGAGCAGCCGGTCGGCCGGACCCTTGAGCGCGGCGCCGTTGATGATCGGCGACACGGCCACCACATCGTCGCGCCGGCGTTCGAGGATCGAACGTACTCCGGGGACCTCGAGGATCGGGTCGATGGAGATCAACGGATTGGACGGCGCGATGATGATTCGCGAGCACTCCTCGAGCGCTTCGAGCACTTCGGGCGTGGCCCGTGCTTTTCTCGCGCCGACGAAGTCGATGCGTTCAACCTTCACGTTGTGTTGATGGCTTACGAAGTACTGCTGGAAGGTGAGGTGACCGACTTCGGTTTCAAATTCGCTCGACACTTCGTCGTTGGTGACCGGCAGCAGCCGGACCTTCACGCCCCAATGCGCGCAGAGTTCTCGCGTCACGTCGCTCTTGGTCGCGCCTTCGTGCAGCCGTTGGCTGCGGTACAGGTGGGTCGCGAGGTCACGGTCACCCAGTCGAAACCAGGCCGCGCCGCCCAGGTCGGCCAGTTCCTCCATGACCCGCCAGGATTCGCCGCGCAGTCCCCAGCCCAGTTCTTCGTTGTTAAGACCGGCCAACGTGTAGCTGATCGTGTCGAGATCGGGACAGATCGTGAGTCCGTGAAGTACCAGGTCGTCAGCGACGTTGACGATCGCGGTGATCTCGCGAGGGTCGGTCTCGCCGCTCAGCGCACTGAGGAGTCGGGCGGCGCCTACGCCGCCGCTGAGAACCGTTATCACGAAGAGAACCTTAGAGGGCTTGGATAACATCGAGTGTTGTGAGCGATAGCCAATTGGTGCAGGGCTGGCCCGGCGCCGCGGCGGTGGTTCTCTTTCGCCTCAAGGACGGCAACGTCGAACGCATCGCCGAGGAGGGTGACCTGAGCGCGGTGCGCGCGTGGGCCTCAGTCTCGAAAATGGCGGTGGCGTTGGCCTTCGGCGTGGAAGTTGACTGGGACTTACACCAGTTCACGCAGAACTTTGGTCCGCACGGAGCGACGCTCGCCAACCTCTTGTCGCACTCCAGCGGGCTGGGATTCGAAGTGGGCGATCCGAGCGTTCCGATCGCCACCAAGCGGGTCTACTCCAACGCCGGGTTCGATCATGCGGTGGACTTCGTGCTAAAGGACGACGATGCTGCGCACTGGTTGGAGGATCGGATCTTTCTACCCCTGGGTATGGAGAGCACGCATCTGCGGGGTCGCCCGTGCGCCGACGTGCACGGTTCGACGGAGGATATGGTCACGCTGGGCGTCGCGTGGCTGCGTCCCGACGGCGTGAGCGCGCAAACTCGAGATCGACAGATCAAGGCCTATCTGCCCGAGCTCAATGGCATCGTGCCCGGCTTTGGTCGTTTCTCGCCGTGCCCCTGGGGACTGGGTCCCGAGCTACGCGGCAACAAGGAGCATTGGATGGGCGACTGGCCCGCGGAGAGTTTTGGTCACTTCGGCCAGAGCGGCACGATGCTGTTGCTCAACGCCGATGAGCAGATTGGACTGGCGGCGACCACCACGCAACCCTTCGGTCCCTGGGCCGTGCAACTGTGGCCGACGTGGACGAGTGCGATGCGCCAACGCATCCTGTCGTCGTGAGCGCCCCGGTGAGACTGAAGGTCGGTCTCGATTTGGACGGGTCGCTCGAGTCGCTGGGCAATTCCATGACCGACCTCGCCGACGCGCTGACCGAGACTGGCGAGTGTGACCTGGTGCGTTTTCGAACGCTCTCGTCGCGTCACGCGAAGAACGAGAGCCGCATCGCGTTTCGCTCGCTGTGGGCGCCGCTCTGGCGACGCGGTCTGGGTCCGTCTTTGGACGACCTACTGGCGCCGGTGGACGTGTTGCACGTCGCGGGCCTGGCCACTCCGCCGACCAAGAGGACGCCGCTGATCATTTCGGTCGACGACCTGCGTCCCTTACGTGAAGAATCGAGAATCCACCAGCGCATCACCCAACTGCGACGGGCCGCCCAGCACGGCGCGACGCTGGTCGCCTCCACCGTCACGGCCTCTCACGAGGTTCAACAGGTGCTCGGCGTCAAACGCAGCCAGGTGGTGGTGGTGCCGCCGGCGGTGCCGAGCGTGGCGCTGACGACGCACGGCACCGACTTGGTCGTCAACGTCACCGGCCTCGCCCAGTGGTTTCTCGACCTCGCGCCCGGCTTGATCCAGTTCGCTCAGTTGCACGACGTGTCGTTGGTGGCCCTCACGAGTACGGCCGTCGGTCAGCAGATTCGCCAGAGCGGGCTCAACGTCACCGTGCGCGCACGCAGTGAGGCCCGTGCGGCGCTCACCCAGGCTCGAGTCGTGATGCATTTTTCGGACGGGGCGCGGTTTCCCTCCTTCGCCATCGCCGCGCTCGCCGCGGGCGTTCCCACCATGGCGCGCTCGACCACGATCAATCGTGAATTATTGGAGGGCGCCGCTGCGCTGGTCGGTAGTGACGACGAGGTGCTCGCGGTGTTGGACGAAGTGTGGCGCAGCGAGTCGCGTCGGGCCATCATGATCGCCGCCGGTCGGTCGCGGGCCATCGATTTCGCGCCCGCGACGGCGGCGCGGGCGTACGCCGCGCTCTATCGCGACGTCGTGCGAGGCTGATGGTCGTGGCGCGCACCCTGACGCTCAGCATTGACCAGTTGTACCGGCGCCAGCCGGGCGGCATTGCGACGTACGTGAGTGGTCTGGTGCTCGGGTTGCGCCAAGTGGACCACGACCTTGACGTGCGGGCACTCGCGCCGCGCGGCGCCGTGCCCCCGGAAGCGCGTGACTTGTCGCTCTCGCTCGTGACGGCGCCGTTGCGCGTGGAACCGTTGACCCGTATTTGGCGCTACCGGCCCGTCGGCGTGCCCCGACAGTCCAACATTGTCCACGCGACGTCGATGGCCGGACCCTACGGCGGCGGAGCGCCCGGCGCCGTTCACTCGGTGGCCATGCACGATCTGCTGTGGCGTGATGAACCGGGTGCCTCGACGCCTCGCGGGGCGCGCTTTCACGAGGACCGGCTGCAATTCTTGAAGCGGCGAGACGACCTACGCATCTTCACCAGTTCGCCTGGGCTACGTGAGCGCCTCATCGCTGACGGCTTCGATGAAGCTCGGGTGCACGCGGTGCGTTTGGGGGTCGACGATGACGGCGTCGAGGCGGCCTCGGCACTAGAGGTGCGCGACTTGTTGACCCGACGCGGCGTGACGGGGCCGTTCACTCTCTACGTCGGCACGCGCGAACCCCGCAAGAATCTCGCTCGATTAATCGAGGCTCATCGCGAGGCGCGCGCCGGCGCTCCCGACCTCGGACCACTGGTGCTGGTGGGCCCGGCCGGCTGGGGCGGCGTCGACACCGCGGACGCCACGGTGCTCGGCGCCGTGGCGCGCAACGTGCTCAAGGGTCTCTACCGCGAGGCCACGCTGGTGGCCTACGTGGCGCGGGCCGAAGGTTGGGGTCTGCCGCCGGTCGAGGCGCTGTACGCCGGCACCCGGGTCGTCGCCAGCACCACCACGCCGAGCGTCGCGAACAATCCCGAGGTGGTTTGTGTCGATCCCCTCGATGTGGCGTCCATTGCCAACGGCCTCGTGCGCGCCCTGGCGACGCCGGACAACGAGGCGAGCGCCGCCCAGCGCCGCGACTCAGTGGCGTCGCTCACCTGGGCCAATTCGGCGCTCGATCATCTGGTCGGTTGGCGGTGAAGGTAGCGCTCGACGTCTCGGCCGCGCCACCGCGCTTGGCGGGCGCGGGGCGCTATATCTACGAACTGGCGCGTCGGTTGCCGCGCGCGGGAGTGGCGACGACGCTGGTGTGCCGGCGCGGTGATGCACGGCGCTGGAGCGAATGGTCACCCGATGCGAGCTTGGCCGCGCTCGTGCCGACCGCACGCGCCGCGCGCCTGGTCTACGAAGCCGTCTCGCTCGGCACCAGTGGGACCGCTCGCGACGTCGACGTGTGGCACGGTCCGCACTACACGATGCCTCATCGAGGTCGCACGCCAACGGTCGTGACAATTCACGATCTGACGTATTTCACCAATCCCGAGTGGCACGAGAGATCCAAGGCCGTCTTCTTTCGCCGCGCCATCTCCTACGCCGCGTCGCACGCTCGGGTTCTCATTTGCGTGAGCGACTTCACGGCGCGCCAGCTCGACCAGCTCGTGCCCGAGCACGCGCCGATCGTGGTCGCGCCCCACGGTGTCGATCTCGTTCGATTTGCGCCCGGCGACCGCGACGACGCGTCGCTCCTGGGGGCCCATCAACTTTCGGCCACGGCCCGCTACGTATTCTTCGTCGGCACCGTTGAACCACGCAAGGGACTCGACGTGCTCCTGGCCGCCTTCGGCGACGTCGCGCGAAGCGACCCCGACGTGGAGCTGTGGCTGGCCGGCCAGGTCGGCTGGGGCCTTAAGAATTTTGAGGCCGAGATAGCCCAACATCCCGCCGCGTCGCGCATTCGACGCTTAGGTTTTGTGGATGACGAAATTCTGCCCGCGCTCTTTCGTAGGTCCAGGGTGGTCGTTTATCCTTCTAGGGGTGAAGGCTTCGGACTACCGGTACTCGAAGCCATGGCCTGTGGAGCTCCGGTCGTGACCTCTGCGAATACTGTGATGGCCGAAATCGCGGGCGCAACGGCGACCTTGGTCGACGCCGGTAACGCCACCGCCCTGGCCCAGGCCCTCTCGCACACCCTGGGCGTCAGCGACGAAGAGCGTGCGCAGCGCTCGGCGGTCACTCGCGCGCGAGCCCAGGAGTTCACGTGGGACTATTCAATGGCGAAGCACCTCGAGGCTTACGCACTCGCCGCGCGGGGAGACTAGGTCGTGCGCGCGCTCGTCACCGGGGCCGACGGCTTTGCTGGCCGCCATCTCGCGAGGCACCTGGCCGATTGTGGCGACGAAGTGGTGGCGGTCGATCGCGAGTGCAACGTCACCATCGCGGGCCAGGTCGAGCGGGTCCTGCGCGAACATCAACCGGACGCGATCTACCATTTGGCGGCCCTTTCTCACGTGGGCGACTCGTGGAACAACCGGATCGAGTTCGTACGCGTCAACGTGTTCGGCACGCGAAACGTCATTGAGTGCGCCTATAAGGCAGTGCCGAACGCATCCATACTCTTCGTCAGCTCGGCCGACGTCTACGGCATCGTGCGCGAAGAGGATCTGCCGATTCGTGAGACCCACGAGGCGATGCCCGCGAATCCGTACTCGCAGAGCAAGCTCCAGGCCGAACTGCTAGCTCAGAGCATCGCGAGCGCGAACACGCAGCGCCTAGTGATCGTGCGGCCCTTTAACCACATTGGTCCCGGTCAGTCCGACAAGTTCGTCGTGCCGGCGCTGGCCAGTCGACTCCTCGATGCCGCCGAGCGCGGCGCAACAGAGATTGCGGTAGGCAATCTGTCAACGCGACGTGACTTCAGCGACGTGCGCGACGTCGTGCGCGCGTACCGCCTACTCATGGAGCGNNAGATCGCGCCCGACGTGAAACTGAAACCTGATGAAGGACTGCTGCGGCCCGTGGACGTGCCGGTGATGCGAGGAAGTTACGAAAAGACCCACAAGGCCACTGGTTGGGAACCGTCTATATCGTTGGCGACGTCGCTGCACGACGTGGTGGGCGAACTGCGTTCACGGCGCCGTTCGCTCAGTGCCTGACGTCGCGCGAGCATTGAGTTCGCGTGCAGTCCAGTCGTCGACTGAGGGCCAACTAACCTTGAAGCACTGATGGAATCCCGTGCTCCGGCCGTTGTTGCCGTCGTCGTTACCACCGGTCCTGGGCCCGGCCTTGAAGCCACGCTGGCTTCGTTGGTAGCGCAGGATTATGAGGAACTAAGCCTGCTCGTCGTCGCGAACGGGGAGACCGAGCACGTCGCCACTCGCGTGGCCGCGATCGCGCCGACCGCCTTTGTGCGCTCGCTCGAAGAGAATAAGGGCTTCGGCGCCGCCTGCAATGAGGCTGCGCTGATGATCGAGGGTTCGGCCTTCTTCCTCTTTTGTCACGATGACGTACGTTTAGAGAGCGACGCCATTCAACAGATGGTGGAGGCGGCCTTTCGCACCAACGCCGGCATTGTCTCGCCCAAGGTGGTGGCCTACGAGGACCCGATGGTGCTCCTGCACGTCGGCCAGACGTCGGACCGATTTGGCGTCGTTCAAGATCGGGTCCAACTGGGCGAAATTGACCACGGACAGCAGGACCTCGAGCGCGACGTCTTCGTGGCCCCCGGCGGGGTGACGCTCGTACGCTCCGACCTTTTCGCGACACTGCGCGGTTTCGACCCGCTCATCTCCGTGCTGGGCGAGGACCTCGACCTCTGCTGGCGCGCGCAGATTGCGGGCGCGCGCATCGTGGTGGCCCCCTCGGCGAAGGTGGCGCACCGCGAGACCATCGCCACGGGCGAGCGATTGGTCACGGCGTACGGGACCCGGCGCATGAGTCGTCAGGATCTGCAACGGCGACACCAACTCCTAGTGGTGGCGACCGGATGGGGGCGACGCACCACCATCTCGACGCTGCTCCTGCTGCTGGTTCTCGACTCCGTGGAACTGGTGCTCGCCCTGCTCGGCGCCGACACTGATCGCGCGGGCGCCATTATCGGTTCGTGGCGCTGGCTGTTGAGGAACCGCCAGGGCATCCGAGAGCGGCGCAGTCAACGAACCATGACCCGGGTGCTCTCGGATGACGAACTGCACCGCCTTCAGGTGGGCGGAGCCAGTCGCGTCAAACGTTTCGTGGTGACCCTGGTGCGTCACGGACTCGACCGGGCGCGCGGCATACTGCCCGAGCCCGAGGACGTGATTGGAATTGACGACGCCATGGATGCCGGGGTTGGCTTCGCGGCGGCCTTCTCCGAAAGCGAAGAGTTCGACGAGATTCCCGAGAGCCTTTCCATCGAAGCGCGTCGGCGACCGTCGCGCCTGCTGACGACCTTTCGCTCGCAGCTCGCGGTGATTCTCGCCGTGATCATCCTCTGGCTCTTTGGCTCGCGCAATCTGGTGGCCACCCACTTGCCGTCGATCGGTCGACTGGCACCGCTTGACTCGTGGTGGACCACGTGGCGGCACTTCTTCGCCTCCTGGTCGCCCAACGGTTTGGGCACGGGTTCTCCGGGCATGCCGGGCAACGGACTGATCGCCTTTGCCGGCACTTTCGTCTTTGGCCGCATGGGCATCCTGCCGCGCCTGGCGTTGATTGTGGCGATTCCGCTGGGGGCGATTGCCGTGGGCCGCTTGTTGCGCGGTCGGGTGTCAAATCGTGCGCGCGTCGTCGCGTCGGTGTCGTACATGGCGCTGCCACTCGGTCTCAACATGATTGGCCAGGGCCGCGTCGACGTGCTCGTTGTGGTGGCCGGACTGCCCCTGATCGTGCGCCGGCTCTTTGAACTACTGGCCGTGCCCGGCTTTCGTTCGGCGCCCTATCCCAATCCGGTGCCCTTTGGTCACCGCGGCTGGCGCGCCACGAGGTCTGGTCAGCGCATGCTCTTGGTGATGTTGATCGCGCTGCTGAGCGCGATGGCTCCCGCGACGCTGATCTTGGTGGCGCTTCTAGTGGTGGGCATTGTCCTGTCGCGATTCTTCGAACGCGACGATCTGGACGAGGTCGTGCGACCGTGGCGACTGTTGTCGGCGCTGGTGGTGAGCGTGGCCATATTCCTCCTGCCCATGACGGTGGACGTACTCCTCGCCGGGCGTCGCGCGCTGGGTGTTTTCGGTCTGGCCGTGGGACCGTGGTCCGCGCCCTCGTTCGCCGATCTTCTGCGCGGCGCCGACGGTAGTTTTGGCGCGACCTGGCTCGGCTGGTTGCTGCCGGCGGCGGCCCTCCTGGGGCTCCTGCTTTGTCGTGGCGAACGCCGGGCCATCGCCACCAAGGCGGCCACGATTGCGACGTTGACCTTGGTCGTGGCCACCCTCGACGCCCGTCACTGGATGGGTTCCTTCGCGCCCGATCTACAAGTGCTGCTGGCCCTGTACGTCGTCATGCTGGCGATGCTCATTGGACTGGGGGTGAGCGCCCTCGAGCACGACCTGCGCCAGGCGGGGTTCGGCTGGCGTCAGATTTGTGGCGCGGTCACGGTGGTGGTGCTCTTGGTCGCCGCGTTGCCGTTCCTCGCCGCCTTCGAAAGCGGTCGATTCGACCTGCCGACCTCCAGCGTGGTCGGATCGCTCGGCAATTTCGCGCCGCCGGGCGGCGGCGGCCACCGGGTGTTGTGGCTCGGCGACCCGGCGATACTGCCACTGGCCGGCTGGTCGGTCGCCCCGGGGTTGGAGGCGGCCACCTCGACCAACGGACTGCCGGGCGGGGCCACGTTCTTCACGCCGCCCGACTCGGGCACGACGGACGTCCTGCTCTCGGCGGTGCAACTCGCCCTGGAGGGCCGAACCGTGCGCCTCGGCCAACTGCTCGCGCCGGCTGGCATCTACGCCATTGTGGTGATGAGCGCGGCCGCCCCGGAGATTTCGGGAGTGCAGTCGGCGCCCCAGCACCGCGTGCCGGCCAGTCTGCTCACCGCACTGGGGCGCCAGACCGACCTCTCCTTGGAACTGCACACCAATTCCGTGGAGGTCTATTCCAACTCCCTCTTTCACGGCTTGATTGCCCAACATACGTCCAGTGGCTTCACTCCCGTGCTGGGCGCACTGGGCGTTGCGGCACCCGTGGAAGCGGGCGGCACCATCGACGCGGGCCTGGCGCCGGCGAGCGCCTTCACCCTTTTGGTCAACGGCCACGCGGTGGCTCGCCAGACCACTGACGGCTGGGTCCCCGCGTACGAGGTGGGCAGCTACACGTCGACGCCGACGGCCCAATTGGTGCTGCGTCGATTGCCGCTCAACGGACTGCTGGCCCTGCTCACCCTGGCGCTGTGGGTAACGGTGTGGCTGGGATTTGGCTGGGTGGCCCGCTTCGAATGGCTCTTCACTCGGCGTAGCAGTCGACGTTCCGTCGTGGGGCGCCACGTGAAGGTGGATCCCGATGTCTAGTTCGCGCCGTCGACCTCTCATCGCGGTGCTCGCGAGCGCCCTGATCGTCGTTGGCGTGTTGAGCTCGCTCACCCATTCGTCGAACCGCTCCGCATTGCCCGGGGGACTCAGCGTGGCGGGCACGGCCGAATCGACCGCGCTCTACTGCACGGGCCTGAGTGGCGACGTCGGACCGCAGGAGGGTCACGTGGCCTTCCTCAACACGACCGACCTGGCGAGAATGGTGCTCGTCCAGGTGGTCAATGACTTGGGTCAGCGGGCCAGTGACACGGTGCAGATCGCGCCTCACGCCACCGCCTCGGTGAGCCCGATCGCGCTCTTAAAGGGCCATAGCTACGCCGTCGAGGCCCAGGTAAGCGGCGGCGGGGTAGTGGCCCAGGAGATCACGCGAAACGAAATGGCCGAGGTGCCCTGCACGTCGACCGGCGTCACCAACTGGTACAGCGCCGGGTTCGACACCCTGGTTGGATCGAGCGGCGAACTGAGCATCTACAACCCAACCGCGACTCCGGCCGTCTTTGACGTGGCGACGTACTCGGCCACCGGGTACGCGGCGCCGGCGCCCTTCCAGGGGCTCTCGGTGGGGGCGCACTCGCAGATGGAGGTCAATCTCGGCACAGAGATCGTCAACGCCACCAACGTGGGCGTGCACGTCTCGGTGCTGCGCGGCACAATTGCCATCGTCGGGGTCCAACAGTCCGGTCCCGTGGTGTCGCTCAGTTCAGGGGCCACGTCGGCCGCCACGTCATGGTGGTTCCCGCGCGTCACGACGGTCAATGACGCATCGGCCGAGATTCGCATCGCGAACCCGGGCCCATTGACGGCCAACGTCACGGTGCACGTCGCGCTGTCGCCGTACCAGGTCGCGCCCCAGAGCGTCGCTGTCCCTCCCTATTCGAGCGGCGACCTGGTCATCACCCCAAACCCCGCGATTCCGGCCGCCGGTTACGCCACGGTGCAGCTCACGTCCGACGAGCCGGTCTTCACCTCGCTGGCCAGCGGCACGACTGGGGGTATCGCACTGTGGTCACCGCAGGTGCCGAGCGGATCATTCCTGGTGTCCGATTTCACCGGCCACGGCTTTGGCTCCGCGACCGTGACGAATACGTCAACGCATCCGATCACGGTGCGTTTCGCAACCTTTGGCGTGGGTGTTGACACCGCTTCGACCACGCTGGCCGCTCACAGTACCCAAAACATCTTGTCGGTCTTCAGCGGTGTTACGACCCTCAGTCACACCACGTTCTTGGTGAGGTCATCCGCTCGGGCGTTGCTGGTGACGACCACGTTGCCGAGCTCGCCGGCGGGCGTGACGGTCGTCGCCGCGCTAGACGGCTGGTAGGGTCGGCGGCTCCCACGTAGGTGAGGGGGCCAACGGCGCGGCATCGGCGGGCGCCTTCTTGGTCGAACCCTCGGGGGTTGATCCGTTCGATCCGTTGGAGCCGGCCTTGACGCCCACGCCGCTCAGCGCGCTGACGGTCTTTGTTCCCTTGGGCCATACCGGCTCGCCGTTGGCCTCGTCAATGAGCTGGGCCGCCGTGTCGCCATCGAGGGTTTCGTGCTCGAGCAGCGCGCGCGTCAGTGACTCCAGTCCGCGCCGGTGCAGGGTCAGCACTTCAATGGCGCGCACTTCCTGCTCACGCAGGATGCGCTCGACCTCGTCGTCGATGATCTGAGAGGTGTGGTCCGAGTAATCGCGCGTGTGCATCAGGTCCTCGCCGAGGAACACTTGATTGTTCGGTCCCCAGGCCATCGGTCCAATCTCCTTGGACATTCCCCACTCACGCACCATGCGCGTGGCGAGGTCGGTGTTTTGCTGCAGGTCGTCGGCCGCTCCCGTGGAGAGGTCGCCATAGACCAGTAGTTCAGCGACGCGTCCGCCCATGCGCATGCACAACGAGTCTTCCAAGTGATGACGCGACATGATGTGTCGGTCCTCTTCGGGCAACGTCATCGTGACGCCCAATGCCATGCCCCGCGGGATGATGGTGATCTTGTGCAAGGGATCGGTCTTTTCCAAGACGTAGGCCAACAACGCGTGGCCGCTTTCGTGAAAGGCAACCCGCTCGCGCTCGTCATCCATCAAGACCATCGTGTCGCGCAACTGTCCCATCAGGACACGGTCGCGGGCGGACTCAAAGTCCTCCATGCCAATGGTCGTTGAATTGCGACGAACGGCGTGCAGCGCGGCCTCGTTGGCGAGGTTGGCGAGGTCGGCGCCGCTCATGCCGGGTGTGCCCCTCGCCACCATCAACAGGTCGACGCTGGCGTCGAGGGGTTTATCCTTGGAGTGCACCTGAAGGATCGGCAGGCGTTCATCGAGGTCGGGCAGCGGCACCACGATCTGACGGTCGAAACGGCCGGGGCGCAGCAGGGCCTGGTCGAGCACGTCGGGTCGGTTGGTGGCGGCGATGACGACCACTCCCTCGGTCGGATCGAAGCCGTCCATCTCGTTGAGCATTTGGTTGAGCGTCTGTTCGCGTTCGTCGTGGCCGCCACCGATGCCGGCACCGCGCTTGCGACCGATGGAGT
>PLXU01000076.1 GCA_003151555.1 Acidimicrobiaceae bacterium
TTGAAGTGCCGGTCTTTCTTTCCAGCCTCCTGCAGGTCCCGATGGTGGTGGGTATGCTAGCCCGCGATCGGAAGTTGGCGGTGCTTGTGGCCAACGGGCGCACGGTCAGCGACCGGCTGCTTACGCCCGTGGGGATTACTGAAGCCTTGCGAGAACGATTAGTCATCCGCGGTCTGGAGGATAAGGAGCACTTCCGCTCCGTCATTCTTGACGAGAGCGGCGAGTTGGACTTCTCCCGGATGGAGTCCGAGGTGGTTGAGTCAGCCATGCAAGTGCTGAAGGACGAACCGTCGGTCGGTGCCTTCTTGCTTGAGTGTTCCGACCTGCCGCCCTACTCGCACGCCATCCACCGCGCGACCGGGCTGCCGGTCTTTGACTGGATCGGCTTCATCAACTATGTCCACCACGCTGTGGTGCCTCACTCGTATCAGGGATTCTTTTGAGTGCGCGGTTGAAGCCGAGGTCAATCGAGAGTTGGACAAAGTAATACGGAAGCGGCCAGCTAAGGGAAGGTCCTCAGGTGGTCACTGGCCGAAGGGGCATGAAATGACAGATGAATCGCAGCGCGAGAGAATCGACGTCGGATCGACCACGCAGCATGCACGATTCCCGCACCTATTCTCGCCGCTCAAGGTGGGTCCAATCACTCTGAAGAATCGTATCGTGAACTCCGCTCACCAGACGGGGTTCGCCCACGGTGGCAACTACACTTCTCAGCTGCTTGCCTATCACCGAGAGCGTGCCCGCGGCGGCGCCGCGGTGATTCTTTCCCAGGCCGTTGCCGTCGTTCCCGGATACCTGGACCTTTGGAATGTGGATGACAACCTTGTCCACCAGTACCGCGAGGTAGTTGCCACCGTCGGTGAGCACGGAGCTCACTATTTCGCCGAACTCTGGCACCCCGGTCGTCTGAGCCATTACACGGGTTCCGAAGCAGAATTCCACGAGGCGCCATCGGCGACGCCGCTGTTGGTTGACGGGGTCGACTGGCGGGTGCCGCATGCGCTCGAGCCCGAGCGTATCCGCACAATCATTCGAGCCTTTGGTGAGGCGGCCGGTCGGTGTCGGGAAGGTGGTGTGGCGGGCATTGAACTGCACTTTGCGCACGGTAACCTCGCCGAGCAGTTCATATCACCCGTAACGAACCACCGCGACGACGAATGGGGAGGCTCATTCGAGAACCGTTTGCGATTCGCGAAGGAGGTCGCGACGGCTGTGCGCGCAGCGGTCGGACCCGACATTGTGGTCGGTGCCCGGATCACCGGTTCGGGTCTCGATACTGGAGAGCCTGGCCAGCTTGACATGCTTGAGATCGCCGGGACATTTGACTCGTGGAAACTCCTCGATTACTTGTCGGTCACAATGGGTCACTACGCCGACGAACTCAACACCGCCCGTAACATCCCCAACATGACGTTCGACCCCGGACTGTGGGCGCGTTACGGCAAGGGCGTGAAGAACGTAGTTGACATCCCCGTCTTTCTCGTTGGTCGCGTCAACCACCCGCGGGTAGCCGAGGAGCTGATTGCGGGAGGCAGCTGCGATGCAGTGGTGATGGCCCGAGCGCTTATCGCGGACCCGTACTTTCCTGTGAAGGCCGAGACAGGCAGGGAGATCGATATCCGGCCGTGTGTGGGCGCGATGAACTGCCTGCAGCATCTCTACGGAGGCCGCGGTATCCGCTGCATCCACAATCCTGTTGTGAGCCGGGAGGAGCGTTTGGGCGGCGAGTTGTCGCCAGCGGCGGATCGACGACGCGTCGTGGTTGTTGGAGGAGGACCGGGCGGGCTCGAGTGCGCACGGGTCGCAGCCCTACGCGGGCACGAGGTAGTTCTTCTCGAACGCGCCGCAACGCTGGGCGGGCAGGTGCGCGCCGCATCACGGCTTCCTGGCCGCAGTGAACTGGCCCAAGTGGCCGACTGGTTGGCCAGCCAGTGCGAATCGGCCGGGGTGAGCGTCGAGCTAGGCACCGAGGCGTCACCGGAGATCGTGGTCTCGTACAGTCCGGACGCGGTGGTGGTGGCGACCGGCTCGGCCATGGTGCCGGCGAGTTTGCCTGGTGAGATTGCCGTATTCGGCGCGCTCGAAGCACTCGACGGTACAAAGAACCTCGGGTCTCGGGTGTTGGTGTTCGATGAGTTCGGTGACTGGCAGGGCTTTGGTGTGGCGTACGCCCTCGCGTCGCGCGGCGTCGACGTCGAGTTCGTCACGCCGACCAACTTCCCAGGATCCGCCCTCGAACTAACGAACCGGCGGATTGCGTACGAGCGACTCGTAGCACTCGGTGTCGGGTTCCATCCAGTCGCGACGTTGTTGCGTTCGCAGGGAAATGCCGTCGTGCTGCGATGTGGCCATGGAGCTGCCGAAGAGGTGCTGGAGGACATCGAGGCGGTCGTCTCTGTCACGTTTCCTAAGGCGGACGACGGCATCTACCACGCTCTTGTTGGACTAGTCCCTGAGACACTGCTCGTGGGAGATGCTCTCTCCCCACGCGGGATAGAGGAGAGTGTCTATGACGGCCACATGGCTGGAAGGAGGATCTGACGCTAGTTCGAAAGCAAGACGGTGATGGTACTCGCGGTCGACTGGATCGCAGAGTTGGAGAAGTTACGAGATCGAAAGAGGGAATAGGGCGATGACGCTTAACAACAACGAAGGCATACGCGTGATGCGCGAGAGTGATGTGCCGTATAGCGGACTCGACGATGCGCCCGCCATGGAGCTCGCGCGTGTGGTGACCGAGGCGGCCACGACCGATTTGGGCGGTGGCTTCATTCGATACCAGAACGCCGACGGGGAACTCGCCGATTGGACGCTTAAGTACGACGAGGTGTTGTACATCATCGAAGGTGGCCTAGAGGTCATCTCGAACGGCGAAAGTTTTGTGGCTAGAACCGGTGAAGTAATGGTCATACCGAAAGGCGTTACGGTAACGTACCGCGGTGAGATGGGCACGAAGGTCTTCTTCGTGCTGCAACCGCGGGACTGGGCGACGCGGAGTTAGGAAACGTATTTCGAATTGGAGGGTCGACTAGAGGAATGGGACGACCGTTAACAGCAGTTCAGAGGTTATGAAGGGAAGGACCGAAATGATCGATGACGGAGATCCGTTACTGCGGGTGGAGGGGTCCGACCCAGTCACGCCGTGCAAGGGATGCGTCATCATCGACCGGTTAGCCACCAGGCGTCGCGGGAGGTTGGCGCGATCCGGGATGACATCCGTCGAGATCGAGCGCCTCGCGAACGCAATGTCCACCAAGAGCGGGGCGATGCTCGAAAAGACGACGCGCTATTCCCAGCTTGTTCGTGAGGGGCGTCTGCTCCCGAGCCAGATCGTGGCGCGTATCGGCGAAGTGAAGCTCGACCGCGTCACGGGGGAGAAGACTGTGGCGGGCCGATCGTGAGTAACGGAGCCGGTCGTCGCGTAGACACCGTGATCGTGGGCGGCGGAATCGCCGGGACTGCTCTGGCGTATTACCTGGCCCGAGAAGGCGTCGAAGATATTGTCCTGCTCGAGCGCGACCAGCTTGGCAGCGGCATTACAGCCGCGTCGTTCTCGGGCGTACGTCAGCAGTTCTCAACGCCACTGGAGATTGAATTGTCCAAGCGGGGGCTCCGCTTCTGGAAGACGTGTGAGGTGCAGTTCAATTCGCCCTGTCCGTTCAATCAGTGCGGGTACTTGCTCGTTACGTCGCGTCCGGAAGTGATGCAGAGGTTTCAGGAGTCCGCTAATCTGCAACGGGAGTTGGGTGCTGGGCCCGTTAGGCTGCTTGACCCCGCAGGAGTGCACTCTATCGCGCCTTGGCTCGCCACTGACGACCTCGTGTGCGGTTCCTACACGCCAGAGGACGGNNACAATCGACGCTCGTCGCGTCGTCGTCGCAGCCGGGCTTGGGTCACCGGCGCTGCTCGAGCCGCTCGGCCTGAAGATCGACGTCTTCCCGCTCGATTTGCACTTTGCACTCACCGCTGCTGCACTTGAGGGCAGGACTGTGCCGCTTACCATCGATTTCGACACCGGCTTCTGCATTGAACGCGAAGGGCCGGGGCTCGCGGTTTCAATGCTGCTCTC
>PLXU01000013.1 GCA_003151555.1 Acidimicrobiaceae bacterium
CAGAACAACACGTTTTCTTGAAAACTAAAGACATACGCAACCAGACCGACACATAACAACCATCCGCAAGTTCCTTTTAGTCCTCAGGCGCTGGAATCGAGACCCAGGCGGCCCACTTGGAGTTTTGGAGAGTTTTCGTGCTCGTGGCCCCAAACGTTTTCCCCTACTTATGGCGAGCAGGCCTCAAAGTAGGCCTCCAATTACTACGTCCTGCGGGACTTCGAGATTCACTCCTCGGACCCCTGTCTCATCGAGTGCCACAATGAGACGTCGACAGGTTAGTAAGTGGAACATTCGAGGTGGGCATTTATTTCTTGGACCGTGGCATACCAGCATCATCTCGCTTCCTGCGCCACTCCCCGAGAGTCCAACCTCTGATCTCCATGTCGCACTTCATCCGACCGTGACGCCGTTTTTTACAGGCATTGCGATCAGTTTGCCCTTCGCCGAGTTCCCTGGCTGCCTAAGAGATGCGACTCACGCCAGTAATTGCGGCCCGAAATACCACGTCAGAGGCTATTGACTCGATAACTTTGGAAAGTGCCGAGGCTGAAAAGGGTACAGATTCGCTCGCCCGAAGAACTGCGACTTTATCGTCGTGCGATAGTCACGGCGCAGGGATTCACGCTCGTCGAACTCCTGATAGTGATCACCGTTCTCGGAGTGCTGGCCGCCATCGTCGTGTTCGCCTTAGGCGGCATCACTGCGAAGAGCGCGGTCGCTACATGCAGTGCCGACGCAACCACAGTGGATACAGCCGTTCAGGCGTACGACGCCGAAACGGGCGGAACGCCGCCGGTGACGCCACAAATCCTGACGAGCACAACGAACCCATATCTGCAGTCCTTCCCGACAAGCCCATACTTCGCGATAACGCTCGATTTAGGGAACGTCATGATCGCAGCGCCGATCGGCGCGACGCCGGTCAAGTACGGGACTCCGAACACGTGTGTCGGCGCGGGCGACACGTCGTCGACCACGACTTCCACGTCGACTTCGACGACCACCTCTACGACGACCACAATTCCGCCATCGAACAGGGTGAGCGCGATGGGTGCGTACACCCGATCCGGCAAAAAGGGCACAGAGGTCGTGACGGTGTCGAATCCAAATGCAATTACTGCTTTAACGATCACGATTGAGGTGAATCCGAGTGCAGGCGAGACGATCACCTACGGCAGCGAGAGGTTCAGCTTCACGAAGAAGGACTTCGCCGACGCCGAGTCGACTTCGGGAGGCGACTTAACTTATACGTACACCTTGGACACCGGCGACACAATTGCTGCCAATAGCGGAGGCACAACGACGGCAGTCTTCACGTCAAACCTCACGACGCACGCGAGCAGTGGCGATACCTGGTCCGTTTCAAGTGTCTCGAGCGGCGTAAGCGCGACGATCAAGGGAGCATTTTGAAACTGACATGCGCGGCGCGGTGGAATTCGAAGTCAATACGTGCGTCTGCATGATCAGGCGATGAAACACCACGCCCGAGAAAGAAGTGTGGACCGAGCGTCAAAGGGTTCGGAAAGTTGTGTCCAGAGGTTGTCTTTTCGGGTTCGGATTAACCAAATCTTCAGGCCGTCGTTGATCGAGTGAGCGCGAATGCGAATCATCTGTTGTTTTCTCTAATGTTAGAGAGAGTACTTACGAGCTTCGTGCCTCGGTGTGAGTGATTGTGCCGTCGCTTGGGTGGCAACGGGTTCGCGGGAAACCAAATCGACTCCAACTCGACCGGACACTTTCAATAATGGAAAGTGACTCCCAAGCGCTCGCCAGGCCTCATTTTAGGCCTCATATTTCTGCAACACCATAAGACAAGACCGACTCAGAACAACACGATTCCTTGAAAACAAACGACATGCGCAACGAGACCGACACACCGCAACCGATTGATGGTTCCTTTTAATCCCAAGGTGCCGGGATCGAGACCCGGGCGGCCCACTGAAGTCTCTCAGCGTTCACGCTCGTGGATCCCAACGGTCGCAACAATGACGACCTGGAGAAAAAACTCAGCGGGATGGAAGAATCTTCGTCAAAGCAAAACCCGTCGCGATTTAAACCCATTCGACCCGCAGCGTTTGACTCCCATAGAAAACGCTGGTAAAGGCGGTATGGGCGCTTCAGTGGTAGGGATTCGACGCTGGCCCACTACCACACGCGCGGGATGAGTCGATAGCGGGTGTGCGTGACGAACTCCTTGTAAGCAGCGGGAAAAGTCGTCGACAGGAGTTGCTCTTCTACGCTAATTCGGTAGATCTGAAGCCAAAACACACACACTGCTCCGATCAAGTAAGTGATACGAAGGTCGCTCAAGGCAATCCCAACAATCATGAGCAGCTCCGCGAAGTACATCGGATGGCGTAACCACCGGTACGGACCCGTTGCGACGAGCGACTGAGCTTCGGGGACGATGGAGAAGTGCGACCCCAGACTCGCCAGCGCGACCAGAGCGAGCGCCGCACCAAAAACGGTGACAATAAGACAGGTCTCGGACACCCGGCTCGACGCCTTCCAGACGACGGGTCCTGTCGGCAAGAGACCCACGCCCACCAAAAGGAAACTCGCGCAATGTGAGGCGGCGATGACCCGCCCACGACCATCACGGACTCGCGCACCCCGCCCGATCCAAAGGGTAGCTGCCGCACCGAGAACGAACGACCCGTAGAGAATCTCGCGCACCACCTCGACGGCGATGAGCCAGCTCGGGTTCGCCGTCAGGAGCAGTCCTCCACGAAAGGCCTCGACGGCCTGCACGACCCCCAGCCAACCGAGAAGTGCTGCAGGCACGAAACTCAGTAGCGCACGCTTGATGACGGGACGACGTCGCCACCCACGTGAGGCGCCGCACCCCTCGTGGGAGTGACGAATATCAACCCTCAAAACTCGCACTCATACCACCGTCAGAGCTTCTATGGGAACGCTCCTCCACCAAGTCCCGTCGACGTCACGCCCTTCGCGGTGTCAGAGATGGACGTGGCTTCGACAGAACCACCCTTCTCCTTCTTGCCTTGAACCGTCACGGTGTCGCCAGGTTTCAACCCGGAGAGAGCCGTTGATGCGTTCCGGTCTATCGTGGTCGAAGAACTCACTTTCACTGCGACGAGCGAACCGCTCGAGTTCGTCACGTACAGCGTGTGACCCACAATGTCGGTCACGGTACCGGTTGTTTCCTTAGCGGCTGCCTTCGCGAGCCCACTGAATCCAGTCGTTCCGCTCCGCGCGCCTGCGCCGGCCGCGAACAGGCTACTGAGTGACGTCGAGGATGACGACGACTGGCCACGCTGCAGGTAGGCGCCGAGCCAGAGTCCCGCCACGAGCAATAACAGCGCCGAGAGCACGGTGACGAACCACGGCGCGCGATACCCTCTCGACGCAGCGCGTTCGGGCCACTCTTCAGATTCGTCGCCGAACAAGATGTCGAACCCCTCGTCGTTCACATCGTCTGTCAGTTCTTTCGTCATCGCGACCTTCCTTTCATCACTATTCGTATCGCAGCGCGTCGATCGGACGCAGCGACGCTGCTCGATGGGCTGGGTAAAATCCCGCCACGATGCCCACGGAAATCGCGACGCCAAGCGCCAGCGGTATGGAGTACGACGCCAGCACTGGCGTCACGCCATCAATTTTGAATCGCGACACCAGGATGCCTGCAAGCGCACCGCAGATCCCACCGAGAAACGAAATCACGGTCGATTCAATCAGGAACTGGGTGAGTATGACCCCTTTTCGTGCACCAATTGCCTTGCGNNACCCCAATCGCGCCCACGAGGAGCGATACTGCAGCCACCCAGCCCAAGAGCGCCGTAAAGGTCTTGGAGCTCGACGTCGCGGTCGAGAGCAGGCTTGCCGAGTCAATCACGGTGAAGGGCAGATTCGCCACCGTCGTATCGTTAAGTGAGGCCAGTGTGCTCTCGACTTCACTCTCCGCCAGTGACAGCGTCGAGGATGACTTCCCTTGGACCAACAGCTCGGAGAACGACTGTGATTCCCCAGTGAGCTGATCCTGAACGGCGGTATAGGGAGCGATTGCTACGGCGTCCTCATTGCTCAGCCCGCTCGACCCCTTTGACGCGAGCAGGCCCACCACAGTGAACTCAGAGGACCCGAGCTGAATCTGCTTGCCCAAGGGGTCAGAGCCAGTCGCGAAGAGGGCACTCGCTACGGACGTGCCAATGTCGATCACCTGCCCGTGGGTAGTGACGTCGGCGCGCGAGATCGAACGGCCCGCCGACACCGTATAGTTCTCCGCCGCCAGATACGAGGCGGTCGAACCGATGACCGAAGTCGTGTAAGTCGACCCGTCGTAGGCGGCGGTCACGCTGGTCGTCACGACGGGCGACACCGATTTTACGTCGGGATCGTTCAGAGAGTTCGACAACGCCGTCACCGACGCGGTGTTGAGGGTCGAGTTGCGGATATTGGTGCCGATCGACGAACTCGATCTCGACCCACTGAACACGGTCAACGTGTTGGAACCCAGGCTCTCGATCGACTTCTCAATTGACTGTGAACTTCCGGTTCCGATGGCCAGCAGCACGATAACCGACGCCACGCCGATAAGGACGCCAAGCATCGTGAGCAGTGTTCGAAGCCAGTTCGACCCGATACCTCGAACGGCCATGACGAGATTCCCGAATGCCGCCGCCATTAGTTTTCGTCTCCGCTGTTGCCAAAGGAGTACCTGCCCGATGGTTCGAGTTCATACGACACCGCGTGGGTAGCGCTCTGCGCACGATCACTGACGACCTCGCCGTCTCGCAACACTACGACGCGCGAGGCGTACTCGGCGATGTCGGGCTCGTGGGTAATCATCACGATCGTGCGACCTTGGTCGTGCAGACCCGTGAAGAGGGACATCAACTCCGCGGANNTTACCCGTTGGCTCGTCGGCCAGGATGAGCGAAGGGTTCGTGCACATGGCTCGCGCGATTGCCACCCGCTGTTGTTGGCCACCCGACAACTCATTGGAAAAGTGATGGAGACGGTCGCCGAGTCCCACCATTCCAAGCGCGACGACGGCGCGCTTACGGCGTTCAGCCGGCTTCACGCCCGCGTATGCCATCGGCAACTCGACGTTTTGAATCGCGGACATTCGCGGAATCAGATTGAACCCTTGGAACACGAAGCCAATTTTCCTATTCCGGATTCGAGAAACCGCCCGGTCGTCGAGATGACGGATGTTCACTCCGTCGAGGCGATAATGACCGGCGGTGGGCACGTCCAAACACCCGATGATGTTCATCAGCGTTGACTTGCCCGAACCTGAGGTGCCCATGATCGCGACGAATTCTCCCTTTTCCACGATGAGCGAAATGCCACGTATCGCGAGCACCTCCACACCACCCATCGTGTAGCTCTTCACGATGTCTTTCAATGCGATGATCGGCGCCAGCCTCTGCGAATCGATCGCCTCGTCGTTGGGCGCGGCAAGCCCGCTCGAGACAATCACGGTGCCCCCCCTCCAAAACCGCCTCCGCCGAATCCACCCGTTGGGCCAGAAGTTCCCGAACTGGTCGCCGCACTGACTGACGCGGTGGGCTCGACGATGGTCTGGCCTTCGCTGACCCCGCTCGTGATCTGCGTGAAGGAGGCGCCCACGATTCCGAGGGTGACCACGACGGTCTTCTGCACGCCCTTACTCAGGACCTTCACCGTGGAAACACTCCCCGTCGTTGAGATCGCCGCGCTCGGTAATAAAAGAACGTTCGACGCCGACTGCACGACGATTGCCGCCTCCACGGTCATGCCGTCCTTGATTGCCTTCGGAGCCTGCTCGAGAGCGATGGTGACGGGGTACTCAACAACGTTGTTGACGACGGTTGACACCTGCGATACTGCAGTTACGACACCGCTCACCTCAGTGTCAGGCAGGGCGGCAAGGGTCAGCGACGCCGTCTGGTGCACCTCAATCTTCATCGCGTCGGCCTCGGCAACGTCGGCCACGAGTTGGAACGAGCCAAGACTCTGAATCGTGACGAGCCCTGAATTCGACGAAGTACTCGTCGTGGAACTAGCGGTGGAGCTCGAACTCGAGGTGGTTGAGCCGCCGCCACTCACGGTCTGTCCCACCGAGCCGTTTACCGCTGTCACTGTGCCACTGATGAGCGCAACGAGCTGGGTCTCTTGGAGTGACTTCTCGTCTTGGGCGACAGTCGCTTCGTCTTGGGCGATGGATCCTTGATCTTGCACGAAACCAACTTTGCTTTGGGCAATCGTGGACCGGTCCTGCGTGATGGTTGACTTGTCGGCCACAATGCTCGAGGAGGACACTTTCATGTTCGCCTGATCGACTTTCACCGCTAACTCTTGCACCGTAATGCTCGATTGATCTTGGGTGATCTGATTCTCGTCAGAGTTGACTTGGGCTTGATCGGAAGTGATCGCCGCACTGTCGAGGGAGCACGAAGTCTTGGCGGTGCTCAGCGTCACTCCGGTGCCCGTGCTGGTTCCCACACTATTGGTCGCAACGATTGTGAACAGGTATGTTGTATTGGCACTGAGGCCAGTAATCGTTGCCGACACCTGCGACGCAACATTGCTCGACGTGAGCGTTGCGGTGTTCGAGGAAGTGCCGTAGCCAGCAGTCGTGCCGTACTCGAAGTAGTACGTTGTACTCGCTCCGTTGGGATTCACGGTAGCGTTCAGCACCGCCGACGTGGTTGAAACGGACGTGGCTGAGTCAGTAGCTACCGAAGGCGCCGAGCCCGAAGACGCCGTCACGGAACCCGAGGAGATACCCGATGACCCCGAACTTGTCGACCCCGCGGGACAGCCAAGCGCTTCGTCAGCCGAGTACGTGGACGTTGCGCTCGACAGCGTCGCTTCGTCGTTGCCTAACTGGGTCTCGGCCGTGGCCAATTGATTCTGGTCGTTTGTTAGTTGTTGTTGCGCGGTGTCGAGGGACTCCTGGTTCTGATCTTGTTGCACCTGAGTGCCACCGGCCTCGGCGGTGGCGAGCGTTGACCTATCCCTGGCGAGAGACCGTGCGTCGTTCGTGTACGCAACCAGCGAGTCCGCGTAGTTCATCCTCGCCACCGTGAGCGACGTCGTGGCTTGCAAGAGCGCCGAACGTGCCGACGTTGAATCGACGCTTGCAAGGACTTGACCCGCCTTGACCTTCTCGCCAACACTTGCTGTGAGCGTGGCGAGTGTGCCGCCGGAAGTGAAGTTTTCGTTGGCGTTCTCCACGGTCGAGATATTGCCCGAGGCCGAGACGCTGGCCTGCACGGTTCCCTTGGTCACCTTGACGGTCCGCGTTACCGTCGCGCTCGAGGACGACGGTGAGTGGTAGATCGAGTAGAGGGCGAACGTCGCGCCGAGCGCGACCGCGAGCGCGAGCGCGACGTAGCCAACACGCTTGCGCGAAAGAAACCCGAGTGCCTTGATGCTCATGTCAATATCTCCATGTAGTTGATGGCCGAAGAGGCGCAGTTAGAAAGTGCAACGGGACTAGCCGGTCGTGGTTGGCGACTTCGGTAGCAGCGCCGAGCACTTCGAGTACGCCTTCTTGTAGGTCGAACTCGACGTGGGTGTGGTTGTGGATGACGACGTCGTGGTACCGTACGCCCCCTTGGCCAGGGTCACGTGGTTGAGCGTCATGCAATTGCGAAACGCGGCGAACGCCGTCGACCCGGTCGGTGGAGTGCCCGCCCCGCCACCAAACTGCGAGCCCGCCGGTAGGAGCTTGGAGCATGCCTTCAACGCCTTTTGAAATTTTCCTCCACCCTTGGAGCCGCCTGGCGCACCGCCGCCGGAAGGGAACGTCCCGGAAGGAGCACCGCCTGTTGGAGGTCCTCCTGCTCCGGGGAACGACGTTTTGACACCGTGTTTCTTGAGACAACTTTCGAACTTCTTCAGCGACTTCTTGTTCAACCCCTTCGTCGTGGTCGTGGTGGTCTTGGACGACGCCGACGCGACACTACCCCCGAAGACGAGTCCGCCCCCTGACACTGCAAGGGCAAGTACCACTGCGAGCGCCGAACAGAATCGGACATGGGTTCGTCGTGACTTGAGTGGCTTTTGTATCGCGTTCGAGTAAGAGTTAGTCATCGCGACAGTATGCGAGGCGATTCTGGAGAATCGTTGAGAGTACGATAATGATTCCCTGGACAGTCAAAATCGGCGGGGCCCCGACCATATTCGGAATCAAGTATTAAGACCCTATGCGTCACTTTCTTACACAATCCTCAGGAACCGCTGTCATACTTCAGCGGTGGTAATTGAAATACTGTCGGTCGAGGACGACGACAATCTCGCCTTCGTCATTATGACAACGCTTCGCCTTGGTGGATTCAACCCGACGCGCGCGAAAAACGGTAGCGAAGCACTGCGACTCGCGCTCGAAGCCGAGAAACCCGACCTGATAGTTCTCGACGTCATGCTCCCTGACCTCAATGGCTTCGAGGTCTGCCAGCGATTGAGGGAAGCTGGCTCGACTATCCCGGTGATCTTCCTCACCGCTGCCGATTCGGTTGGCGATAGGGTGCGGGGCCTCGTCATCGGGGGCGACGACTATTTGGCCAAACCGTTTAGTGGCGAAGAACTCATCGCGCGCATCAAGGCGAAACTCCGGCGCATCGGCAAGGCACCAGAGGGCCAGCCCTTGACCTGCCAAGGCATCACCGTTGACGACAGTTCTCACACGGTCATGAAGGACGGTGCGCTCATCGACGTCTCGCCGACCGAGTATCGGCTTTTGCTCTTCCTCATGACGAACGCGGGAAGAGTCTTGAGTCGTTGGCAGATACTTGATCACGTGTGGAACTACAGCTACGAGGGTGACCCGACAATTGTCGAGTCGTACGTNNCGATGAAGCTCCGCGTCAGACTACTCAGCGCGGCCATGGTGTTGATCGTGGTTATTTCGCTTTTGGGTCTCTTGTTGGTTCACTCCATACAGACCTCAGAGATCCGCCAGATCGATCAACAACTTGAGACCTTTCTTCCAACGTCACGAATTGCGGCTGCCGCAAAACTGCCAGCGCATCCAAAGAATGGAACCGCGCGACCAACCTTTAACACCAGCCATTTCAGTGCGCTGTACATCGCGACCATTACCAATGGAACTCGAAAGGTACTGTCGACGCCACTTGGCACGCAGCACGCGTCACCCCAGCTTCCACGATCGATCACGTCGTCGCTTCATCACGTCATGATCGTCACCGTCGGATCCACGACTGGTTCACTTTCGTGGAGGGCAGTGCTCGTCGATCTGCCGCACGTGCATACCGAAGTCCTCGTTGCGGCGTCTCTCAATCAGGTCAACGCGACGATGAGGTTTCTCCGACTCTCTCTCCTCCTGACGGGCCTCATCGTTCTCGCCGTACTCACGGCAACGGGCATTTGGATTACTCGGCTCGGACTACGCCCGATTGCTGAAGTCACCGAGGTCGCTGAGGCCATTGTCGACGGAGATAGAACACGGAGAGTGGCGGGACGAGATCAGGGGACCGAGGCGGGAAAGCTCGCTCGTGCCTTCAACGTGATGCTCGACGAACAACAAGCTTCAGAGACGCGCCTTCGTCAATTCGTAGCTGATGCGTCGCACGAGTTACGCACGCCTGTTTCAGTCATTCTGGGCATTACCGAATTATGGCGCCGAGGCGAGTTAAGAAGTGGCAACCAAAGTGATGAGGCCATACACCGCATCGGAGTCTCCGGCACCCAGATGGGAAGGCTTGTCGAAGATCTTCTCCTCCTGGCTCGTCTCGACGAGGGCCGACCCCTTGAGCATGAGCCGGTCGACTTAAGCCGAGTTGTTCAAGATGTCGTGGCCGAAGTCGTCACGACCAACCCAACACGTAATATCGTGCTCGACGCACCACTCTCAGTAGTCGTCCAGGGCGACGAGGCCAGCCTGCGCCAAGTTGCCGTCAACCTTGTCAGCAATGCCATTCGGCATACCCCACATGGCGCTGGCGTCAAGATCCGCGTTTTCGAACAGGGAAACAAGGCGCTGCTCGAGGTGGCCGATTCGGGACCCGGAATGACCCGCGAAGACGCGAGCCGCGCCTTCGATCGGTTCTGGCAAGCCGACTCGAGTAGATCCCGATCGGGGGCAGGTTTGGGCCTCGCCATCGTAGGAGGCATCGTGGACGCCCACCTCGGTGAAGTTTCCCTCGTGTCGGACATAGTGACTGGTACCCGAGTAATCGTGACCATTCCTCGTCACGCAAAGTCACTCGCGTGAAACTACAAGTACGCGGGTCCTAAAAGCGCTTTGCGATTCAAATCGCTTACTCAAGTGATTCGCTTTGGAAGGAATAGAGACGGTGCTCTTTGAGGATCGCACCCGACAAGGCGGACGCAGAGCGGCGGCTGGATCGAATGCGACGGTCCGAACAGGCCTCATATTTCTGCAAC
>PLXU01000113.1 GCA_003151555.1 Acidimicrobiaceae bacterium
ATAGGTGTACTTGTGGTCGTAGCCGAAAGGCAGCTCGCCGACCTCCCAACCGAATCGCTTTCCACAGGTATTGGACTTTCCTGGATCGCACCAGCAATCGCGGCCCCAGTCGCGGTAGGAGTCGACCAGCATCTTGAGCAGCCCTCGGTCCTCGAGCACGCACCCGCCCTCGCCCATGGTCATGTGGTGAGCCGGGTAGAAGCTGACGGTCGCCAGGTCGCCGAACGTCCCGACCGGCCGGCCCTTGTAAGTCGACCCCAACGCGTCGCAGCAGTCCTCGACCAGCCAGAGTTGGTGGCGCTGTGCAAAGGCGGTCACGGCATCCAGGTCGAATGGATTGCCGAGCGTGTGGGCCACCATGATGGCCGCGGTGCGCTCGCTCAGCGCATCCTCCAGCCGGGAGACGTCGATGTTGTAGGTGGGCACTGTGACGTCCACGAAGACCGGGACCAGGCGATTCTGGATGATCGGGTTCAGCGTGGTCGGGAATCCGGCCGCGACGGTGATCACCTCATCGCCGGGCTTGAGGGCTGCCCGGCCGCCCCACTTGCGCGCCCTCTCGTCCAGCTTGGGCGACGTGAGGGTGGACAGAGCCAGCAAGTTGGCCGACGAGCCGGAGTTGACCAGGTGAGCGTGCCGGCGTCCGAAGAACTTCGCGAAGCTCTTCTCGAACTCGTCCGCGAAGCGGCCTGTGGTCAGCCAGAAGTCGAGGCCCGAGTCGACGAGGTTCACGATCTCGCGATCGTCGAAGACGCGGCCCGCGTAGGAGATCGAGCTCTCGCCGGGAACGAACTCAGCCTCTGGAAAGGCGGCGCCGTAATACTCCCGCACCAGCTCCAGGATCTGGAGACGGAGGGCTGAAGCGCGAGAGTCGGTCATGAGCTACCGACGGCGCACCCTGCCACCGAGCGGAGTGTACCAGCGCGTTCCGAGAGCGGTCTCACGCCCTTCCCGCGCCATCGAACGCCTGCGCCCGCAGGGCTCGCTTGATCGCGTCCTGAGACTCCAATAGGGTGCGGCGGATCGGTCCTGGTAGATCTTGTGCGAGCGCCGCGTCCGTCGCGTCCACGACCTCCTGTGTGATGACCGCGTGCGGGTACATCCATTGGGCGATCGAGATCGCCTCCTCGGAATCATGCGACTCCCATACCGGCATCAGGCTGTCGAAAAAAGGCTGGACGAACGCGCTGAGCACCCGTTCCTGGTCAGGGCGGTGGAAGCCGCGCGCGATCGCGCGCTTCATCGTGAAGGACGGCGCCCCGTCATGGATCACCGCGTTCCAGGCCTCGCGCTTGGCCGCCATGAGCGGCAGCGCTGCGCGAGCGGCGGCCGCCTGTCTCTGGCCCTCGTGAGTGGAGTCGAGCTGGAGCTCAGCTTTGATCAGCTCATCGTCCGCCGCGCCGATGGTCGCCAGCGCCTTGACGGCCGTCCAGCGGAGGTCGAAGTCGATGACGAGGCCCTCCAGCCGCTTCGTGCCCGCGAGCAGGCCCAGCACCCATGCGACGTCGGCGAGCGACCTGGCAGAACGGATGAAAGTGGTCGTCCAGAGCAGCTGCGGATCTCCGCCCGGCTGCGCACGCGCCATGTGCTCTCTGGAGGCTTGCGCCAGCAGCGCGCGCACAGTGGGCCGGTGGCCGGGGTCGCTGAAGCCGTCCACTGCGCGTTCGGTACAGGCGATGAGCGATTCCAGCGTCGATGCGTCGGTCTCGGGTTCGATGTTGTCGAGCGAGATCGCGATGTAATCTCGCGCGCGCAGCTCGGCGTCGCGGGTCATGTCCCACAGCGTGCCCCAGGCGAGAGCCCGGGCCAGCTCGTCGTCGAGGTCGCGCAGATGCCGCCTCAGAGTCGCCAGCGAGCGCTGATCGAGTCTGGTCTTGCAGTACGTCAGGTCCTGGTCGTTGGGCAGCACCAGGTCGGGCATACGCTCACCGGCCAGCTCGGGGATGGGGGTGACAGCGCCGTCAATTCCATTGATGTCGACCTCGACCGAGCGGCGCCGCGTCAGCCGGCGGCCGGCCAGGTCGAAGAGCCCGACGCGCAGGCGATGAGGCCTCAGCGTCGGATGCTCGGCCGGCGCCGACTGTTTCAGCGTCGCCGACGCGATGATTCCGTCCGCAACCTCGAGCACAGCCTCGATGGTGCTCACGCCGGCGGTCTCGAGCCATGCCTTCGACCACGACCCCAGGTCACGGCCCGAAGACCGTTCGATCGCTTCCAGGAAGTCGGCCAGCTCGGTGTTGCCAAACGCGTGCGCCGTGAAGTAGGCCTCGACTCCTTTGAAGAACGCGTCCGCTCCCACCCAGGCCACCAGCTGCTGGAGGGCCGCGGCGCCCTTGTTGTAGGTGATCGCGTCGAGGTTGAGCGAAATCGATTCGACGTCTGGGACGTCGGCCACGATCGGGTGCGTCGTAGGCAGCTGGTCCTGGGTTCGCGCGCCCGCTTTCGTCGCGATCGCGAACTCTGTCCACACGGTCTTGAACCGCGTGGCCTCGGCTGCGCCCAGGTATCCCATGTACTCGGCAAAGCTCTCGTTGAGCCACAGGTCGTCCCACCATCGCATCGTCACGAGGTCGCCGAACCACATGTGGGCCAACTCGTGGTTGACGACCAACGCGACGCGTTCGAGTTCGGCGTGCGAGGCCGTGGCCGGATCGATCAGCAGTTCCGTCTCGCGAAAGGTCACGCAGCCGAGGTTCTCCATCGCGCCCTGGGCAAAGTCCGGTATCGCCACGAGGTCAACCTTGTCACCCGGGTAGGCAATGGCGAAATAGTCGGCGAAGAACTCCAGGGCGTAGATCGCCACCTCCATAGCCCACTCAACCAGATGTCCCTTGCCCACTGGATAGACGACGCGCACCGGCGTACCGGCCACCATCGTGACCGCCGACGCTTCAAAGGGGCCCACGATGAAGGCCACCAGGTAGGTCGACATGATCATCGTCTGGGCGAAGCAGACCTCGCGGCGACCGTCGCTCGCGAGCGTGGACGACATGGCCGCCGCGTTAGAAAAAGCTTCTAGATCGGCGGGGATGATGAGCGTCACCTGATAAGTCGCCTTGAGGGCCGGATCATCCCAACAGGGAAAGGCCCGGCGCGCGTCGGTCGATTCAAATTGGGTGGTGGCGATGACGTGTTCGTTGCCGTCTACGTCGACAAAGGTCGAACGGTAGAAGCCGCGCAATTGATCATTCAGTATCCCAGTGAAGTCCAGGAAGACCGTCGCGCGCCCCGTCGGCAGCGGTTCTTTGAAACTGAAGGTTGCGGTCTCGAACTTGTCGTCCAAGATCGCTGGCTCAGACGTCGTCTCTACACCATTGGCACGAACAATGGCCGCCGAGACGTCGAGTTCCACCGCGTTCAACGCGATCACCGAAACTGAGTCGACGATCTCCACGTCGATCTCCACCGTGCCCACGAAGGTGGCCGCGTCAAGATCGACATCGAGACGCAGGCGGTAGGCCGAGGGCAACACCGATCTCGGCAGTCGGTAGGGGTTCGACGCGGTCTGTGACATTGAATTTTTACTCATGCTGAAATGCTACGGGACGCGGAAACGGCGATTCGGTGCCCGTGTCGACCAGGGAAGAAGGAATCGAGACCACGGCGTCGGGCGTTGCCTTCGTTGGAAGAAATTGTTGACACAACCTATACTTCCTTCTCTTGGCCATGCAGCGGCAACCCATATCCAACGCGGTCCCTGATCGCCGACTGGCCGCCTCAAATATCGCGCCGGATCGGATCTGACGACATGGCGATTTGGATTCGCGTACTCGCGGGACTTTTCGGTTTCTTCCTTCAGCTACTGGTCCTGGACGCCGCCATTCGCACGTTCCTGCTACCTCGGGTGGCCAACGTCCGCCTGAGTCGCCTCGTGTCAAAGGGCGTGGCCACCGTCTTTCGCCTCTTCGCCAGTCCCCGTCGCTCCTACCCCGCCCGAGACCAGGTCCTGTCCCTGTACGCGTCGATCGTCTTGTTGACCTACCAGGCCCTGTGGCTGGCGTTGAGCGTCATAGCCTTCGGTTTCGGATTCGTGGCGGCGGGCGTGTCTGGCTTCGGCCTGGCCTTTGAAACGTCGGGCTCGTCGCTCTTTACCCTCGGCACGATCTCGGGTAGCGGCGGCGTGCAAATCACCATTAGCTTCGTCGAGGCCAGCATCGGCCTCACGCTGTTGGCCCTATTGATTGCCTTCATCCCTACGCTCTACACGGCGTTCCAGCGTCGCGAGCTGTCGGTGGCCCGGTTGGCCGTTCGCGCCGGCGTGCCCGCCACTCCCTGGGGCGTGCTCGAGGTAGCCCAGAGCGTAAAGTCCTTCGACGCGCTCGACAAGTTGTGGCTGGAGTGGGAACAGTGGTTCATCGACGTGGGTGAGACGCACACGACACTCACCATCCTCAACTTCTACCGCTCGCCCAACCCCAACCAAACCTGGATCGCGGCCGCCGCCACGGTGCTCGACGCCGCCGCGATCTTCAATGCCGCCGTCGACGTCGAACCCTCGCCGACCGCCGGACTGTGCATTCGTTCGGGATGGATCGCGCTGCGCCGCTTGGCCGACTACTTCCGCATTCCCTATCCCCTGCACCCCGAACGCACCATTCCCATCGCCATTTCTCGTCACGAATTCGACCTGGTGCTCGAACACCTCGCGAGAAGCGGCGTGCCCCTGGTGGCCGATCACGACGCGGCGTGGCAGGACTTCTTAGGTTGGCGAGTCAATTACGACGCCATCATCGAGGCCTGCTACGAACGCTTCACCTGCCCGCGCATTGACTGGAACCTCGTGCAAGTCCAACCCCTGTTACCGCCATCGAACGTGCGCGGCACGTAGCGTTCCTCTTCGCACAGCCCACCTTGAGGTAGGACCCGCTCGATGGCACGACACGACGCACGTCGCAGCACTTCCCGCTCTGGTGCTCGGGAATGCTAGTCGTGCTCGGCGAGAAACGAACCCACCACGCTGAGGTAGTGCTCGGGCTCTTCGACGAAGGGCATGTGACTGGAATTTTCGAATACCTTCCAGCGAACGTCGGGGATGGCGTCGAAGAATGGTTGCACGGTGGCCGGGGTGGCTTCGTCAAAGCGGCCCGAGCACAGAAGCGTGGGCGCGGCGATGTTCTTCACCCGGTCAACCACCGACCAGTCGCGCAGCGTGCCAATGCAGGAGAACTCGTTAGGTCCGAACATCGTGTTGTACACCGTGGGGTCCTTTTTCAAGTACTCAGAGGTTCGCACGACTTCGGGCGGATTGGGCACCACGCGACAGACGTGCTCGTCGTAATAGACCTGGGTCGCCGCCAAGTACTCGGGGTCCTGCGCGGTGCCGGCCGCTTCGTGACGATCGAGCGCCGCTTCGATCTCGGGCGCCAGCAGGGCGCGAAGCTTCGTTGCCTCACTGGCCCACAGGTCCATGGAGGCCGGCGAATTGCTCAGCACCAGCGCCCGCAAGCCCGGGGGCTGGCGGATGGCGTGCTCGGCTCCCAGCATGCCGCCCCAGGACTGACCGAGCAGGTGGTAGCGCTCATCGATGCCCAGGTTCGTGAGCAAGTTCTGCAATTCGTCCAAGAAGAGGTCCACCGTCCAGAAATCCGCGCCCCTGTCGGCCAGGTGCGTCGAACGGCCCGCGCCCAGTTGGTCGTAGTGCACGACCGCGCGCCCGTCCTTGGCCAACTCGGCCAAGGCCAGGAGGTAGTCGTGGGTGCCGCCGGGTCCCCCGTGGGCCACCACGAGCGGGACCTTGGGCGACGAGAGATCGCCGGTGACGCGATACCACGTCTCGCACTCCCGGAATGGCGCAACGCCGATACGTACGTCGGGCGAACTCATGGCACAACTATAAGGTCGAGTCGAGACGCGGCGTTCGAAATTTCTTGGTCCCGCGCCTAGTTCTGTATGTCGGCCAGGATCGATCCGTCGCGCAGTCGGATGCGACGTTGGGCGCTCGACGCAATGTCTTCGTCGTGCGTGGCGATAATGATGGTCATGCCTGAACGTCGGTGCAGGTCACGCAGCAGGATCATGAACCCCTTGGCGTTATCTCAATCAAGGTTTCCGGTTGGCTCGTCGGCGATGATCACCTCGGGCCGATTGGCGAGGGCTCAAGCAATCGCCGCGCGCTGTTGTTCGTCACCCGTCGTACGAAGCGAACCGTTCGCGCAGCAGGGCGACAAATTTCTTGTTGTCGACCGATAGTCCGATCTGAATCTGACTGCCGGCGTGGACCCGACGGCGATCGATCCACGTTGCTCCGCGCGAGTGCTCGCCCCCGGTCTCGACCGAAATCGCGACGCCCTGTTTGGAGATCGCCGACGGGTCCAGCACCTCGTAGACGGCCATCGCGTCGTGCATCACCAGGTCTCGGTTCCCGTACCACTCCTCGTGGAACTTGGCGTAGGGCTCGAGTACGTCGGCGGTGCGCCGCCCCACGTCGCCGGCCAGGGCACGAAGAAACGCCAAGTCGTCGTCGTTGAGGAAGGCCTGATGGGTGAGGTCGAGCGGCATCAGGGTGATGGGCCANNGAGGGTGGCGAGATTGGTCAGTGGGCCGATCGCCACGATGGTGAGCGGTCCCTGGGAAATTAAGTCGGCGAGCAGGTCAGACGCGTGGAGCGCACTGAGCGCGACGTCGGGCTCGGGCCACTCGAGATCACCCAAGCCGTCGCTGCCGTGGACTTCACTGGCGTCGCCGGAGGTTCCCGCCAGTGGCTGCGCGCAACCGGCGGCCACGAGCACGTCGCGTCGCCGGGCCAGCGCCAGTAGCCGGCGAGCGTTGAGGGTGGTCTTGTCGAGGCTCACGTTGCCGGCGACCGTCGTGAGCGCCAGCACCTCGATCTCGGGGCTGGCCAGCGCGAGCAGGATCGCGACGGCGTCGTCCACGCCCGGGTCGGTGTCGATGACTACGCGCGTGCGAGCCACGTCGTCACCTCTTCGTGAGTCGGCAGGGCGCCCTGCGCGCCCAGGGCCAGCGTGGCGAGCGCTCCGGCGGTCACCGCGTAGGCAAGCACATCGCGGGCCGGCCACCCGCGGGCCCACATCACGGCGTAGGCGGCGCAGAACACGTCGCCGGCGCCCACGGTGTCCACGGGATCGATCACCGGCGCGGCGACCCGGGCGACTTCACGGCCGTGTTGGAAGTGCACCGCCCCCTTGGCCCCCATCGTCACCACGCAGTGTTCAATCGTCGTGAGACTCAGGGACTCGGCCTCGCCTTCGTTGGCGATTACCACCGCGCAGCGATCGAGCGTCTCGGGATTGACGGGCGCCGCCGGGGCGACGTTCAAGATGAAGTGACGGCTGCGCGAAGCGGCGTCGTCGAGCACCGACGCCGCGACCTCCATCGAGGCGAGTACCACGTCAAAGGGTTCGAGATCGACGTCGGCCAGGTCCAGATCGGCGTTGGCACCGCGCGACACCACAATCTCATTCTCACCGCGGTCGTCGACGGTAATGAACGCCGTGCCGGTAGGCCGCGAAGACCGACTGATAAGTTCGTCGTGCACGCCAAGGCCGCGCAGCGTGTCCAACAGCCACGCCGCGCTCTCGTCGCGGCCGAGTGTCGCAATCAAGGAAACGTTCGCGCCGAGGCGAGCGGCCGCGGCGGCCTGGTTGGCCCCCTTGCCCCCGCTGAGGCGCACCACGTCATCGCCCAGCACGGTCTCGCCGGGACGTGCGAGCCGGCGACAGCGAACCACCAGGTCAACGTTGCACGAGCCCACCACCCCAAGTCGAGGGGTGGTGGTGGAACCGGTCACGACGAGGGCAGAAACTTATTGGTGTAGTAGGTCGATGGCTGCTTCACCGCCGTGATCAACTTGATGCTCTTGAGCGCCCTGGCCATCGTGGCCCACTGGGCGCTCGTCTGCGTGAAGTACTGACCGGCGCTGTTCTTCATGAAGGGAATCGTCAACTTCCAGCCGGCCAGGCTATACGCGTTGCTGTAGCCGCTCTTGGGGTAGGCCTTGTCGAACTCCGAGGCCGCCTTGGTGGGATTGGCCACGGCCCACAGGGTGGCCTTCTCCATCGCTGACATGAAGGCCGAGACGGTCTTCGGATTCGACGCCGCGTAGCTCCTGGTGGTCGCGTAGACCCAAATGGGAATGTTCGGCGCCCCAATCGCCGTGCCGAGCAGCGTGGATTCTTTGCCCTTGGTGCCCGACGTGTCAAAACCGGCGACTTCGTAATTGGACGTGTTCGTCGCGATGTTCACCTTGCCGGCGAGCAGGAACTTGAGATCCTGGCCGGTCGGGTCGGTGACGATGCTCACCTGGGAGGAGGTGAGCCCGGCGTGACGTAGGACGAAGGGCAGCATCGACTCGGTCCAGGTGTCGCCGTAGGAGAAGATCTTCTTACCCTCGATTTCGGACTTCAAGTTCTTGGCGGTGAGCGACACCCCGGGCTTGGCGAAGAGCGCCCAGTTGTTGCTCATGGTGTAGTTGCCTATCGAGAGCACCGGGGCGCCGGCGTTGACGGCCACGCCCATGTCCGTCGTGGTGATGAAACCAATTCCGGCGGCGCCGGTCGCGAGCAGTTTGGTGGTGGTGGAGGTGTCGGGCGGGAAGACGACCTTGACCTTGAGACCGCCCTGGGTGAAGAAGCCCTGATCCTGCGCGACGACCATGGGTACCAGCTCAAAGTCGGGACTGGGAAAGTCGTAGGCGAAGGTGACGTTGGTCAGGGGCGCGGCCGACGCGTTGGCGCCGAGGGCCAGCATCGTGAGCGAACCGCTCGCCAGCGAACCGGCGAGGACGAGCGCCCCCAGTCGACGGATATTCATGACCCTCCCTTTTAAGAACTTGGCAGAAGGTTAATGGACCCTCAAGGTGGGGGGCACATCGCGGCGGCGGCGAAACATCGATCGCCGAGCCACGGTGCGTCGCTGCCACGGCGTGGCGAGGACTTCGCTGCCCACGATCAGCAAGAACCAACTGATGCCAATGGCGGTCATCACCATCGTGGTGCCGTAGACGGCCGCCACGTTGAAATTGGTGTTGGCGGTTTCTTGATATAACGCCAATGAGCCTGACGCTCCACTCGGCGTGACCAACTCGCCAAGGATGGCGCCGGTAACGGCGTAGGTGGCGCCAATCTTCATTCCCGCGAAGAGCGACGTGGTGCTCGCGGGAATCTCGATCTGCCAGAACGTGCGCCAGCGCGACGCGCCGTAGACGCGCGCCAGATTAAGCAGGTCCTGGTCGACGTGGCTCAGCCCCGCCAGCACGTTGACGGTGACCGGGAAGAAGACAATCCACGCGACGATCACGACCTTGGGCGTCACGCCGAAGCCCAGGATCAGTACGAGCGGCGCGCCTAGGGCAATGATGGGCACGCCCTGGGAGAGCACCAACACGGGGTAGACCATCCGGTGCAGGAAGGGGGTCTTGGCCATGATCACGCCCAGTCCGAGGCCTAGGACTGCGCCGCAGACGAAGCCGTAGATGGTCTCGCGAATCGTGCCGAGCACGAGGGGCCAGAGCAGACCCCAGTTATCGGTCACCGACTGGATCGCGGCCATGGGCCGCGGCGCGATGTACGGCGCCACGTGAAAGATGATGACGATGGCCTGCCAGAGAAGGAGGACGAGCACAATCGACAACACGGGGATGCCGACGTTGCGCAGGACTGTTTGCGTGCGTGATCGATCTCGTTGGCCCGACTCGCGCGGCGCACGCTCGAGGTCGCGAGTCTGCGGATCCATCGTCAACGCCCCCCGTGCAGCAAGTGCAATATCTGGCTCTTGAGCTCAACGAAGTGGGGATCGGTGAGCACGTCCAGGTTGCGCGGGCGAGCCAGCGGGTTGACAAAATCCGCGATGATCCGCCCGGGTCGCGGCGACATCACCAGCACGCGGTCCGAGAGGAATATTGACTCGTCGACGTCATGGGTGATGAAGAGTACTGTGCGTTGCGCTTCCTTCCACACCTCGAGCAGCCACTGCTGCATCTCGAGGCGGGTCTGCGCGTCGAGGGCGCCGAAAGGCTCGTCGAGCAACAGCAGAGGGTGACGAGTCACCAGCGTGCGCATGAAGGCCACCCGTTGACGCATGCCGCCCGACAGGGCGTGGGGGTAGTGGCGCAGGAACTCGCCCAGACCGTACTGCTCGGCCACTCGTCGGGCCTCGGCACGGTCGTCGTCGTTGACGCCCCGGGTGAGGCGCGCCGCCATGGTGATGTTCTCCTCCACCGTGCGCCACGGCATCAACAGGTCCTTTTGCAACATGTAGCCCACGTGACCCGCGGTGCCCGTGACCACGTGGTCGGCGACCTGAACCTCACCAGAGTCGGGTTTCAAGAGACCGGCAATGACGTTGAACAGCGTCGACTTTCCACAACCCGATGGGCCCACGATCGCGACGAAGGAGCCGTCTTGGATGTCGAGCGACGTTGGCTCGAGAGCGAGCGTGGCACCGAAGGATTTTGCGACGCCACGCAGCTGCAAAAGGTCGTTCGAACTCACGGGACAAATGTAACCGGACCCTCGCGGAGTAACCTCAGGGGTTCTATGGCGCTCTCCATCGGCATTGTTGGCCTACCAAACGTCGGCAAGTCGACACTCTTTAACGCCCTCACCAACAACAACGTGCTCGCGGCGAACTACCCCTTCGCCACCATCGAACCCAACATCGGCGTGGTGGCCGTGCCCGACGCACGATTAGCCAAACTGGCCGAGGTGTTTCACTCGCAGCGAATATTGCCGGCCGTGGTGACCTTCGTCGATATCGCGGGCATCGTGCGCGGCGCCTCGGTGGGCGAAGGACTCGGCAACCAGTTCCTGGCGGCGATACGAGAGTCCGACGCCATCTGCGAAGTCGTGCGAGTCTTCGAAGACGACGACGTCATCCACATCGACGGCAAGATCGACCCGGCCAGCGACGTCGAAACGATCGAGACGGAGCTGATCCTCGCCGACCTGCAAACGGTGGAAAAAGCCGTGACTCGACTCGAAAAGGAAGCCCGGCGCAGCCCCGAGGCAGCCACGAAGCTGGCCGAGGTGCTAAAGGCCCAGAAGTCGCTCAACGAGGGAACGGTCATTTCCAAGGTCACGAGGGACCTCGATCACGACGCCCTGGCCGACCTGCATCTACTCACCGACAAGCCCTTCATCTACGTCTTTAACGTCGATGAAACGACCATCGCCGACGAGGCGCGCCGCCAAGAACTCATCGCGTCGGTCGCCCCGGCCAACTGCGTGGTGCTCTGCGCCAAGGTGGAGGCCGAGCTCTCGGGACTCGACGAGTCCGATGCGCTCGAGCTGCTGCAGTCCTACGGCCAGGGCGAGTCCGGTCTCGCCCAACTCTCGCGCGTGGGCTTCGCCGCACTGGGGCTGCAGACGTTCCTCACGGCCGGACCCAAGGAGACGAGGGCCTGGACCATCCACCAGGGCGACACCGCGCCCGAAGCGGCGGGCGTCATCCACACGGACTTCCAAAAGCACTTCATTAAGGCGGAGGTCGTGGCCTACGACGATCTCATGGCCGCCGGCACCATGGCCGGCGTGCGCGCCGCCGGCAAGGCCCGCATCGAGGGCAAGGAGTACGTGATGCACGACGGCGACGTGGTGGAGTTCCGCGTCAACGCGTAACCACTACCATTTATCCAGGCGAATTCGACAGAGGTCGGCGCCTGGAGAGTCTTACCAATCCTTAGGAGAATCATGACCTCTGCAACTTTCGATTTCAAGGTCGCCGACCTTTCACTGGCGAATTTCGGTCGCGCCGAGATGACGCTGGCCGAGCACGAGATGCCCGGGCTCATGGCGATGCGCGCCGAATTTGGCGACGCCAAACCCCTCAAGGGTTCGCGCATCGCGGGTTCGCTGCACATGACGATCCAAACGGCCGTGCTCATCGAAACGCTGGTCGCCCTGGGCGCCGACGTGCGTTGGGTGAGCTGCAATATTTTCTCCACCCAGGACCACGCCGCGGCCGCGGTCGTCGTGGGTCCTCACGGCACAGCCGATGACCCCCAGGGCGTGCCCGTCTTCGCGTGGAAGNNCTCGAAGAGTACTGGTGGTGCACCGAGCAACTGCTGCGTTGGCCCGGGGCCAGCGGACCGACGATGATCCTCGACGACGGTGGCGACGCCACGTTGTTCGTGCACAAGGGACTCGAATTCGAACAGGCCGGATTCGTGCCGGCGCCCGAGAGCGCGGACTCCGAGGAGTACCGGGTGATTCTGACGCTGCTCAACAAAATAATCTCGAGTGGCGACAAGATCTTTGGTCCGATGAGCCAGAGCATCATCGGTGTGTCCGAGGAGACAACGACCGGTGTGCACCGCCTTTACGAGATGGAGCGCGACGGCACGCTGCTCTTCGCCGCCATCAACGTCAACGACGCCGTCACCAAGTCGAAGTTCGACAACAAGTACGGCTGTCGCCACTCGCTGATCGACGGGATCAATCGCGCCACCGACACGCTGATCGGCGGCAAGGTCGCGGTGATTTGCGGCTACGGCGACGTAGGCAAGGGTTGCGCCGGGTCGCTCAAGGGTCAGGGAGGGCGTGTCATCATCACCGAGATCGATCCCATCTGCGCGTTGCAGGCAGCCATGGACGGCTTTCAGGTAACGACGCTCGAAGAGGCGCTGCCCATCGCCGACATCATCATTACGGCGACGGGCAACAAGGACATCGTGAGCGTCGAGCACATCTTGATGATGAAGCATCAGGCCATCTTGGGCAACATTGGTCACTTCGACAACGAGATNNATCGGGCACTTCGACAACGAGATCGACATCGCGGGCCTGGCCAACTTGGCCGGCGCCACGCGCGAGAACATCAAGCCCCAGGTGGACAAGTGGATCCTGCCCAATGGTCGCGCGATTGTGTTGCTCTCCGAAGGTCGCCTCCTGAACCTCGGCAACGCCACCGGTCACCCGAGCTTCGTCATGAGCAACTCCTTCACCAACCAGACAATGGCCCAGATCGAGCTCTTCGTGAACAACGCCAACTACGAGAAGAAGGTCTACGTGCTGCCCAAGCGCCTCGACGAAAAAGTGGCCCGCCTGCACCTGGACGCGTTGGGAGTGAAACTGACGACATTGACCAAGGAGCAGGCCGACTACATCGGTGTCTCGGTGGAGGGTCCGTTTAAGCCCGACACCTATCGCTACTAAACGCTTCGACCCGACCCGCGTACCTAGCCCAGCTGCGAACTACCGGTAACCGGCGAATATGTCGTCGACACACCCTTCGACGTTCTTTGGGTTGGTGATCCGGATGAACCACTCGGTACCCATGACCTTCTTGAACTGTTCGCGGCCCATCTTCATCCAGAAGGAATCGGCGATCTGACTCTGGTGCGCCGCGAGGGCATCGAACTTTGCGTCGGCCACGTCCGAGATGTCGATAGCGGCGCTGATGTCCGCGTCGGGCGTGCCCATCGGGATCTCCTCCTCGTTCGCCGCTTCGGGTTCGCGCACGAGACCCTTGGCGGCGTCGGCGGCCCTTTGCTCGCGGTCCTCCTGCTCCCATCGCTCGCGAAAGCGCACCATGACCGAATCGGGAATGGCGTTGAAATACAGCGTCGGCTCGTAGTCGAGCAGCTTGATGGCGGCCAGCGTGATGAGGTGGGCCTGGATGTGGTCGGGGTGACCATAGAAGCCGTATTCGTTGTAGGTCATGATGACCTGGGGACGTTCCTCGCGCAGCACGGCCGCCAGCTTCTCCGCGGCGACCGAGGCGGGCGTGGCCCAGAAGGATTCGGGGTCGGAGTTCTGGGGCCAGCCCTTCATGCCCGAGTCGCGGTAGCCCAGGCGAACGAGGCGGCTGATACCCAACACCTCGACGGCGTTGTCCAACTCAATGGCGCGCACGGCCGCGACTTCGTCGCCGTCGTGGTGATCGGCGTCGGGCTTGGCGCCGTCGGGGGCGTCGCCGCACTCGCCGTTGGTGCAGCACACCAACACCGTGCGCACACCTTGATTGGCGAGCAGACGATAAAGACCACCGGTGGAGCTCGCTTCATCGTCGGGGTGCGCGTGCACGGCCAGAAAAGTCAAGTGGTCCATTTATAGTCCTCCAAAGAGATCGGTTGCGTCATCGGTCGCGTCGCGGCGGCTCCAGGCGCGTTGGAACCACTCGGTGCCGAACATCAGGGCAAACAGTCCGGGATCCATCGTTGACAGGACGGCGTTATCGGTCTGTGACGCGTGCGTGCGCAGCGCCGCCTGCTTGGTGGCAACGTACTGCGTGACGTCCATGGTGCTCGCTACCAACTCGTCCGGGGTGCCGGCGTCCGCTTCCAAGACAAAGGCGGGCAGGATGAATCCCTGCGCCTCGGCCTGGGGAATGAATTCCTTGATGGCCCCCTTGGGCACCACGGGATAGTAAAGCCGTTCGGCCGATTGTGCGAAGTCCACTGCTCTGCGGGTCACTACGTTGGCCATGATGTGATCGGGGTGCCCGTAAAAGCCGTTCTCGTCGTAGGTCACGACGACGCTGGCGCGCACTTCGTCAAGGAGCGCGGCCAGCGTGCGGGCCACCGCGTCCACGTCTACGTTCATGAACGCGCCCGGGTCCTCGTTCTGAGGCCAGCCCACCATGCCCGAGTCCTCGAAGCCCAGCGTCACGATTCGCGTGAAGCCAACCAAGTGGGCGCTGCGCTGGAGTTCACCGGCGCGCGTGGCCTTGGTCCCCAGGTCATCGTGCGGCGCTTCGTTGCCGGGCCGGTTGTGGCCGTCGAAACCGAGGCGTCCGTTAGTGCAGGTGACCAGCACAACGTCGTAGCCCCGGGCGGCGTAGTGCAAGGTAATGCCCGAAGTGAAGATCGCTTCGTCGTCGGGGTGCGCGTGCACGCAGACCAGCGTTTTAGAGATTGCCATTGATAGAGACTATTTGGTGGCGAGTTGAATGAATCGCACGAGCAGGACTGCCCCAGCGATAAAAAGGTAGGCGCTCTGGCCGCGCATCAAGAAGCGCCGGGCCTTGGAGCTGGCCATGGGCGCGAGCAAGGTGAGCCGCGGCGTGCGCCAGTCGCGTCGGTCAATGTCGTAGGAGCGAGGGGGCTCGGTGCGGCGCAGTCCGATGGGCAGACCAATGATCAGTCCGAGCACGGCCACCGAAGACAACACCGCCAAGAGTACGATCACGTTCACCGACGTGAAGAGCGTGGAGATCATCATGGTGAAGGACAGCACCACCAGCGCGGTGATGATGACGACGGCCGCGATGTTGAGCCACTTCGAATTGACCCACGGGCCCATGATCTCGCGGTCGTTGCACAACAACAGCACGATGATGGTCGTGCTCGGCAGCATGAGGCCGCAGATGGCCTGGACCGCCAAGGTGATGAGCGCGAGCGGCGCGCCGGGGATCAGCGTCACGATGCCGGCGACCACCAGCAGCGCGGCGAAGCCGCCGTAGAAGCCCTTGGCCTCGCGAAAGCCGACGTCGAGTCCCTTGGTCGAGCCCGACAGGTCGTTGATGGCGTAGGAACTGGCCAGGGTCACGCAGGTCGCGCCAATGATGGAGGCGTTCAAGAGCACTATCGCGAAGAGCGCGCCGGCGCCGTGTCCCACGCTGTGATTGAGACCCTTGGCCACGCCCAGCGCGCTGGTGAACGACGTGGTGTCGCCGTGGCGGAAAAGTCCCGCGGCGCAGATGGCCACCAGCGCCGACGCCCCGATGACCACCACGAAGGAACCCAGGATCGTGTCGACGCGTTCGTAGTTGAGCCAGCGAGGCGAGATCTTCTTGTCCACGATGTTGGACTCTTGAAAGAAGAGTTGCCACGGGGCGATCGTGGTGCCGATGATCGAGACGATCAGCAGCACCGCCGTCGAGCTGGCGCCTCCGCTGATGCCCGGTATCACGATGTGGCGCACCACCGAGGTGAAGTGGGGCTTGGTGATAATCAACATCGGCACCACCAGCAGATTGATGGCGACGAAGAGCATCATGAAACGCTCCCAACGCTTGAACGATCCCGAGGCCGTCACGCCAAAGAGCAGCAGGATCGCGACTGGCACCGCAACGTACTTGCTCACCCCGAAGTACTGCATGGAATACTCAACCCCGATGAATTCGGTGATGATGATCAAGAAGTTGA